>CAZEQP010000146.1:0-7165 GCA_964514345.1 uncultured Candidatus Obscuribacterales bacterium | reverse complement strand
CTGCGGCGTGATCAAAGATCTTCTTCAGCACAGGATAGTTAAGATCCCCAAAAAAAAGGCCGCAACAATTAACATCGCCATCTTTCAATTGGACCTGCAACGCAATACTCGTTTCGTTGCGTTCGCCATCAATGTCATCCTTAAAAGGCGCATGCACGAAGGCTCTAAATACTTCGCTAACGTCTTGTCCGGCAAGAGTTGAGATGGTACTGCCAGCAACCGAAAACAACTCGCTCGGAAACCCTTCAAAGTCATCGTCCAACAGAAGGTCAGCCCAACCAAGGATTCGCACTCGATCTCCGGAATCTAGGTGCACTCCATCCTTTATTGCTTTTTTTACACGTCGAATCGCTTCTTCTTTGAATGCGACAGCATCTTCGCAAAGAGCATCATCTTCGTCACTTAAGACCCTAGGTGAAAACCATATTTCATCGATGGTGACTCGATCAAGTAGATTAATGAACCCTTGACAATGGTCTTTATCGAGGTGCGTAATGCACAAGACTGAAAGATGCGGCTTGCCATCACGCTTGGGAAGGTTGTCATAGAGCAGGTCTACAATCGGATGACAGGCTTCTTCTTCATCATTTGACTTGCACATGTGATGAAGATCAATTTGCATGACGATCTCGTCTGTTACAACTATGCTGGTGCTGTCACCATTTCCCACGGGCCAAAAAATAAAGCCTGGGCTGCCGAAGTGTTTGCTCATATTGAATCCTATGTTACTAATGCTCTTGGCGGAATTGCTTCAGCCAAAAACATTATAGCGCTTCCACTGTAAACAGTGGAAGCGCTCTTAACAAAATCTTTATCCCTGACCACTTGCGCATATCACAAACAGTCCTTAACGAATGGGGGTGTATATATTTTGGCGACCACCTGATTCGACCGCTTCTGATTCCTCTAGAGCTAGAAGCCCCAGTTGCTTTAGTCGAGTAAGCCGATTACCACCAGCACTGATCTTCAATCCGGCTTCGCGCACCAAGTCCCGTGCAGTTATTCGCCCCAATTTAACAGCCAACTCGTAGGTATCTGCTAATTCTGGACTTATCTTGCCTAATAGCTGTCTCTCCCCATTCGGCGCAATGTGAATGCATGCTAGCTGTTGAAGCTCAAGCGCCGCTTGAATATTCTCTTTGCTCTGATCATTAATATTGAGAAGTACGAGGAACTTGCCATCAATATCTCCGCCGGTCAGACGGCGCAGCAACTTGCACACAAGTTCGTCAGCAGCTGAGTAATCCATTAACTTCACTTGTTGAAAATCAAGCTGCACTATAGACTCAGCATTTGACTGTTGTTCAATGCGTTTCGAAAGTTTCTCCCGATGCCTTTTCGCAGAATCCCGTCCTATTAATAGAGAATCTCTTGGTTCTATCACGATAGGTGCTTCTCGTAAAATCATAAATCCTGCCATGCGCGTCCACCACGAAAAGTGTATACCATTGCAGCGAGTTCTTAAACATTGTCGTATTTTTAGGGAGCACTTAGGCTTATGCCAACCTGCGTACCGAGCCAGTTAGCCGTATTGAAAAAGATATATCTATCTCTATATAACAATCGGGAATTGCCGGATCTGATCGTGAGACTACCGTCGTAGTTGCTGACAATTTGCTTTACGCGAAAGAGTCCATACCCTCTATCTGGGAGTCGAGAAAATTCTTTTTGCAATGCTGATCTAATCGCCGTCTTGTCATTACTTATCGTTGAAGAGGAATAGCGATCAATTAGGCTTGCTCTAATTCCTCTACCATTATCTGCGACTCCCAACACTACAAATCGTTTCCCATTTGCTTTGGTATAAACCTGAACAACTGCGATCCCACGTCCTTCGCTGTGATCTCGAACATTATGGCAAAGTTCAGACAACGCTGTACAAAAATTTCCGACGTCCCGTTGGGCGCACCCCACCTCACTTTGAAGAATTGACTCTACTTTAGAAACGATCTTGGTGACGTTACGCTCAGATCCATCTATTTCAGTAGCTTCGAGCAAAACACCAGACTCGCGATGATATGTGATTTCCTGTCTCTCTTCGATAGAAATTCCTGCCCTTTCCAAAGCTTGAAGAACATGCATACGACCCAAGTATGACTGAACGTGGAAGTTCGGAATTACGAAAGATACTTCATCCAGCTCTTCCTTAAGGGATGTTCCCAGAACCCAAAGAAAGCACATGGCATAAGGGTCGACGAAGTCTACGTTATTGAAGGCTATTCGCAATTTCGTTGCACCGCGCCGAGAGATCAGTACGCTTCTCACTTGACGTAAGACAGCATCAAACGTTCGCACGTCGAGCCTCTCTTCCGTTACCACTACATTAAGCGCTTCCACTGGCATTCCGATTCCAAAATCTATGCTCGTTTTAGTAATGATATCTTGAACCTAGTCATTTTAGGCAACATCCAATAACCGGTTTTAGTTGCTTCGGGCAACAAATAATTAGGCAGGGTAGAAAGTCCAATTTCAGCACCTTATATGGTGCTTACAAACGAGCGGTCGATTATCAAGAAGAGCTGCCATCCTGTACTCGCGGAGATTCAAGATCTAGCGGTTCTAACCATAATCGAGCCATCAAATCATAAATTAGTCAAAAATTTTATTTTCCCAAATTTTCCGCCAAAGGGGCCAACCAGGGGCCAACGCCTTCGCAAAACTACCCCAATAAAAAATCGCCTTCTCTTTCAAGAACGGCGATTCATCATTGTTTAAATTGGCCTGCCCGGTAAGACTCGAACTTACGACCTCATGGTTCGTAGCCATGCGCTCTATCCAACTGGGCTACGGGCAGACAAAGACGGTCATAATCATGAAACCGTCGAAAAATATCCTACCATAACTGAACCAAACGGCTATATCTATCCAGTTATGGCTCGCAAATTGTTACTTGCCACGTCCGAAAGTCAGGGCGCCGCGGACTTTGGTCTTTACTTGTTGCGAATTGGCGCCGCCGGCACCACCTCCACCGTAAGATGAAGAATACGAACTACTTATAGGTGAGTTGTTCGGGTCATATCCTTTATATGGGGCGTAAGTCTTGGTCGGACCGGTGAAAGTGCCGGGGTTGGCAGTGGCTTGTTTACCTCCGGCACCGGGTTTGAGCGATCCGGCTTTGGCTTGTTTGCCTTTGGGACCTTTGTGAGACGATGAGCCGTCGCCGTGATTGAGAGCAGGACCGGCTGCAGGCAATTCGCGCTTGGGCACGCCATTTTCCACTGAAGGCAGATTAGGATTGAATCCGGATGCGGTCGGTGGTGGTGTATAACCTGTAAAACCGGCTCGGGGCAAAGGTGCAGGTCGTTTCTGCTGCTGCATCATAGGATTGTTTTGCTGTTGTTGAGCCGGGTCGCCGCCTTTATAGTTGACGATGGGCGAATCGTCTGTGATTTGTATCTGCTGGCGAGCCATGTAAAAGTGCCCCATATTGGGGTTGTCACCGGCTTTTGCCGGTGAAGCGATTACCAGAGACAGAGCCAGACTCAAGCCTGTGGCGGCTGCAAGAGTTAATTCTTTCGAGATCGTCGGCATCACGCCAGTCCTCAACAAACGGAAATATCTACCTTAGATCTGTTTTATCCCCAAAAAAGCGCCATGTCAAGCAAGATTGCAAAGAAAATCGCCCTTTATGGCATCCCATACCACGTTTTCTATATATTAGGTAGGGAGAAAACACCTGATAATTTTCCCAGCCTAACCCCATTTACCCGGGCTGGTCTTTGCAGTTTAAATGGTGGAAAGGACCGGGCTGCCAAGAAATGTTAGATTTTCTCACAAGAGTGCCTGTGGCACTGTGTTAAATCGACTTTCAATAGAGTGAGCATGCAAACATTGACCCAAAATCCAAATACAGTCCAGAGCACGGCGGTGAAGCGCCTCGGTGTGATCGCAGGCGACGGAAAATTGCCCGAACTTCTGGCGAAACGCGCCAGAGAAAAGGGTTACGACATAGTTTCTCTGGCTATGAGCCCAGAAGCTAAAGCCAGGTTGTCACCACATTCTGAAGTGGTGGTCGAAATTTTTCCCGGTCAATTGGGGCGAAACGTAAAACATTTGAAAGAGCACAAATGTGATTCGGTCGTTTTTTGCGGCAAAGTTCCCAAGCTCGACATGCTCAAGAACGTAACTAAAATAGATTGGACCGCAATACGCGAATTGAGCCGCCTGCCTGATTTCAAAGACGACACTATTCAGCGTGCTATCGGCGACTTTGTTGAATTTGAAGGGTTCAAAGTTTTGACCCAGACCGAATTTTTGAGCCATCTGTATCAGGAAGTCGGCGTCCTGACCAAGAATAAGCCTGACGCGATGCAGTATGCCGACATCGATTTCGGTTTTAAAATCGCCAAAGAATCGGCTCGTCTTGAAATAGGTCAGACTCTTGTGGTGCATGATCGCATGGTGATTGCGGTGGAGGCGGCTGAAGGTACCGACCGCACTATCCAGCGAGGAGTGGCCATTAATAAGGGTCCAGTGACTGTTATTAAGGTGGCGCGCCCGGTTCAGGACGAGCGTTTTGATATTCCCACTGTGGGAATGAGCACTCTTCAGTCCATGATTAGCCAAAAAAAACAAGGCGGCGTCTTGTGTATTGAAGCCGGACAGATATTGATGGTCGAGCAAGAAGAAATGATTCAGTTTGCCGACCGGAACGAAATGGTGATTGTGGCAGTCTGAAGAAGTGGCAGTCAAACAAATTATGCGTACAATGAGAATAAGAGGTAGACAATTGTGAATCCCAGACTTACCAATACAGCTTTGAGTCTGACACTACTTGCGGTGTCAATTATTGGGATACCTGCTTCTGTGTATGCAGCAGATGATGCGGCTAAAGCCGAGCCGGCAAAGACCGAGTCCGCCGACAAGAATCTGGAAAATAAAACTTGCGGCGCGGCAAAATTTGTCGCTCCACAGTTTAGAGACAAGAAAACTTCCGATACAGAAGATATTAAGCCGCTTTCGGACGAAGAGAAGCAAAAAATAGAAGAGCAGAATAAAAAAGAGGCTGAAGAAAAACAAAAAGCAATGCTTCAGTACGAAGCCAACGATCACTGGAAAAAGGCCAAGGCTTATTCTTCAAAATGGAAATGGAAACTGGCTGATGTCGAATTGCGTGCCGCCATCAATGCCGTGCCTGATATGAAAGTGGCGCACCGCGATTATTGTCTGGTCGCCCTTATGCAGGGACATCTTGGACGCATGTTGGCTGAGTTGCTTCTGGTAGTGGGCGCTGCAGAACCAGTGCCTTTGACGGATGAGCAAAAAGAAACTCTGGTTGAGGATGCATCCACCATTCATTACAATGAAGGGGTCGAGTTTGCATCGAAGCTGAAATGGAAGGAAGCCATTGAAGAATTGCTGCAAGCCCGCAACTACGATCCGGTCGATCCGGTGGTAACCCGCTCCATTGCCTTTTCTTATTCCAGTATGAATAATTTTGCCGAAGCGGAAAAGTATTACAAAGAAGCTTTTGACCTGGATCCAGATGATCCTTTTGCCAGAGCCGACTATGCTTTTCTTCTGGCTAAGGACGGAAAAGAAGACCAGGCGCTTATGAGTATGGAAGAAGCGGTGAAACTGAAGCCTGATGTCATCGCTTTGCATGTGGATCTTGGCTGGATGGCTGAATCCAAAGGAAATTTAAGTCAAGCCGAAACCGAGTTTCGCAAAGCCTGCGACCTGGAGCCCAAACAACCCGCCTTGTGGGTGCATCTTGGCAATATTTGCAAAAAACTTGGCAAGGTGGAAGAAGCAAAAGATGCCTATAAAAAGGCTCTGGATCTTGATCCAAAATATACCGAAGCACAAGAGCAATTGAGCCAGTGTGCTGTGGAGCTGAATAAGAGCGGCGTGTAAGCTTAATATTTGGCCTGCCGGCAAGCCGTTTTTGCTAAAATAACGGCAACATTTGGCCCGAGTATTTAGCGAGGCATAGTACATGAAAGCCACTGAGGCGCTTCAGGCGCATACCAAGTATTTGTGGTTCAACACAAAAAACAGACGCGATTATGTGCGCATCACTGACGAAGTCGCTCAATTCTGCCAGGAATCTGGCATTCAAGAGGGTTTTATCCTGGTATCGGCTATGCATATCACAGCCGGTGTATATATTAACGATTGGGAAAACGGCTTGATTCACGACATCGATGAATGGCTGGAAAAACTGGCGCCGGTCAATCCCGGATATCAGCACCACAAAACCGGTGAAGACAATGGTGACGCGCACTTAAAGCGCATCTTGATAAATCACCAGGTAATGGTTCCTGTGACTGAAGGCAAACTGGATCTGGGTCCCTGGGAGCAGATTTTTTATGCCGAGTTTGATGGACAGCGGAAAAAACGTGTCATCTTGAAAGCGCTAGGTATCTAAAAGATATATGGGATTTTTTTGCGAAATCTTTATGCCGATGATAATGAGGCAGGATGTAGCATTAATAAAGACGGCTTGAGAAGGAGCTAAAAAATGGCAGTAAATATCGACCCGGGTAATAAATTGAGTTTTGTGGGAAGAGGGTCTTCACAGCAGGCAAGAGCCCGATTCGATGCGATCAATACTTTGAAGGGAAGACAACCAGTGACAAGTGCAGTCAATTACGAAGAAACTCCTCTTGATGAAATATTCGGTGCCAACGTGTTTAACAAAAGCACGATGCGCACCTTGCTGCCCAAGCCGGTATACAAGTCGTTATTGCGCTGTATAGACCATGGCGAAGCGCTGGATCCGACCATCGCCGATGTGGTGGCAAACGCCATGAAAGACTGGGCGATATCGCGCGGTGCCACCCACTTCACACACTGGTTCCATCCTATGACCGGATCGACGGCTGAAAAGCACGACGCATTTCTGGCCGGACCAGGCACCGAAGGTGGTGCACTCATAGAATTTTCAGGCAAGTTTCTCATCCAGGGAGAACCTGATGCCTCGTCGTTTCCATCCGGAGGCATGCGCTCGACATTTGAGGCGCGCGGTTACACAGGTTGGGATCCGACCAGCCCCGCATTTTTGATGGAAAGCACAAATGGAAAGACTCTCTGTATTCCGACTGTGTTTTGTTCTTTCGGCGGAGAAGCGCTGGATGAAAAAACTCCTCTGCTCAGATCCCTTGAAGCTCTGAATGATACCGGCGTCCGTTTGATGAATCTAATAGGCTCGCCAGTGAAGCGC
>CAZEQP010000145.1:0-7168 GCA_964514345.1 uncultured Candidatus Obscuribacterales bacterium | reverse complement strand
AACGTTATTATAAAACCGGTCACCAACTGGAATAAATAAGTTTACTTAATAGCACAAACCAAAACACAATCCAGACTTAACTGCGGCGGTGTTTTGACTACTGTTTAACAAGCCCCTTGCGATGAGCTCAGTAATTCAGTGTGTTCCTGTTAAATGAAACACAAGGCGGGCTCTCTTGCTACCGTATCCGGTTAGCGCTAACCTGACGTTTCCGCAAGGCCCCTCGGCTCGAAATGCTCAACTCATGTGGCATTCACCGTTAACTATTAAATACTAGCAGGCTCAATAAAGAATTGAAGTCCCCCAGAATTGATTTAATCTTTCACCGTTAAGCCGTCTCGCTTCAATGGCTCCATGGGCTATTTAGGCATTGCGCCTCGTTTTCAAGCTCCCGAACCACAACAATCTCCGTGCTCGAATAGTCACACTTATCACCACATTCAGTATCACCATAAACAAAAACACCATCCAGAATGAACTGCGATGGTGTTTTAGCTACTGTTTAACAAGCCCCTTGCGAAGAGCTCAGTATTTCAGCGAGTCTCTGTTAAAAAAGAACTCGTAGCGGGCTCACTTGCTACCGTATCCGATTAGCGCAAACCTGACGTTTCCGCAAGGCCCCTCGGCTCGAAATGCTCAACTCGTGTGGGCATTCACCGTTTATGCATATTAGTTTAGCAGCCCGCAAAACATATGGAAGTACCCCTTTAGTCATTTAATTTCTATGCCAATGGCAACTTTCAATTGCCTTTTAATAGCCCTCCTCAATATACGATTTACATTAACAAGAGCCGGAACAATATGGCACATAAAGAATGCTGCCGATCCCGCAAAGCCTCTATAGATAATGCATTCCGGATGCATATGCCGCGGATATAATATATGCCGGATTGGGGTTTGAACCCCGTGTTTCTCGTACATATATAAGTAGGAAAATAGTCACTGTCCATACAAAGAGGCAAGCTCGAAAACGATGACATCCGTTCAAAGTCCAGGTAAGTACAGACTGGTTACACGCAGCGATTTCGACGGTCTGGTTTGTGCCGTCATGCTCAAACATATGAATATGATCGACGACATCCTTTTCGTTCACCCTAAAGACATGCAGGATGGACGGATAGAATGCTCCAGCAGGGACATCACAACCAATTTGCCCTATGTAGACGGAGTACATCTTGCTTTTGACCACCACCTGTCTGAAACTCTGCGCAACAAAGATAAGCGTGACAACCACATCATCGATGCCAATGCCATGTCCGCCGCCCGAGTGGTCTGGGATTACTATGGCGGGCTGAAAACTTTCCCCTCCCGCTGGACTGAAATGATGACTGCAGTCGATAAAGCAGACGCCGCTCAATTTTCAGTCGATGAGATTCTCAATCCGACAGACTGGGTGCTTTTGAACTTCCTGATGGACCCTCGCACCGGACTTGGTAGATTTCATAATTTCAGAATTTCAAATTACAACTTGATGATGGATCTTATCGACTATTGCAAAGACCACAATATCAACGAAATTATGTCTATGCCTGATGTGCAGGAGAGAGTCCAGCTTTACAACATGCAGACTGAATTGTTCCGTGATCAGGTGGATCGTTGTTTCAAGATCTACAAGAACTTAATCGTGCTAGACCTGAGAAAAGAAGACACCATCTACTCAGGCAATCGATTCATGATTTATGCCATGCACCCTGAATGCAATATTTCAATTCATTGTTTGTGGGGATTGAAAAAACAAAACACAGTTTTTGCCATCGGAAAATCAATCGTCGATCGCAATTCAAAAACAAATGTGGGCGAGCTATGTTTGCAATACGGCGGTGGCGGTCACGAAAAAGCGGGTACCTGCCAGATAGGAAACGAAGTAGCCGATGAAGTACTGAAAGAACTGGTGGCTAAAATCACAGCCGACGGCTAATTGTTTTGCATCAAAGTCAGAACATTTCCGTCCAGGTCTTTGAAATGAACAAGTGTCCCGCCCCAGGTTTGTTTTTCTGGCGCACCGGTAAATGCAACTCCTTTTGCTTTCAGTTGCGCGTAAGTCGATTGAATATCGTCAACCATCATGGTCACTCCAGCAAATCTACCGACAAGTTTTGAACCATGTTCTATATGGTCGGCATCGCACTTTTCGATGGCAAGACTCACATCCTCACCTGATTTGAACTGAGCCCAGTTTTCATTGTCTGTGTAATCGATTTCCATGCCCAGAGTTTTATTGTAAAACTCGAGTGACTTTTCTAAATCAGTCACAAATACCCTGACAAAACCAATTTTCATTTTAATCTTTATGCATGCCTACAAGTTTTTTGCAGCGCTCTGTGTCCACTTTATTCGACCAGTGTCCGCCTGTTTTAGACGAAGAACCTATAATCATTCCATCCGAGAAACGAGCGTATTTTTTCAAGTTTTCCGGTGTCACGCCTGAGCCTACAAGCACCGGGATTTTCACATTGTGTTTGACCGCTTTCACGTCATCTAATAAGGGCTGTTCGCCTGTTCTGATGCCGGTCACCACAAGTCCGTCCGCTTTAAAGAATTCGGCTTCTTTAGCGGTATCACCGATAGTGGTATCGGCAGTAATGGCATGGCTGGCGTGTTTCTTTTTCACATCAGCAAATATTTTGATATCGTTTGCCTTAAGTTCATCTCTTCGCCTGACTAATTTTGCTGCGCAAGATTCATGTATTCCGCCATTACCTACATGCGCGTATACAAAACCCTCCACTCTAATGAAATCCAGTTTTGAGGCGATGGCTACAGCCAGTGCTTCCAGATTCGCTCCTGCCAAAATTTGAATGCCTGTATACATTTTGATTTCTTTTTTCAAAGCAGCGGCAATAACTGTCATGGCGGCAGTAGTCTCAGGCAGAGCCTCCCCTTTTATGTAGGGAACATCGTGCATGTTTTCAACCATAATGGCGTCAAATCCCGACTTTTTATAAATTGCCGCATCGAGTAGTGCGTTTTCCACAATTTCATCAAGATTACCGGCATATCCAGCCGCGCCGGGCAAAGGACCGACATGTACCATTCCGATTAAACTGCAAGATTTTTTAAACACTTCGTTTATCCTCAACTAAATACAAGAGTTCTGGCGTCGGCAACCATCTTTTCGACGGCGAAGTCGACCAGATCATGTGCCGGCAATAAAAAACTGACTGCATTACCTATATTATTAGGCTGGACATTATTTTTTTCTATAAATGCACCGGTTATAGTGGCAAAATAGTTTTCAGGCCAGGGCAGTATTCCCTGCGAACTGTCGAATTCTTCAATGTCCACCCAGGTTCTTTTTCCCTCGATGAGAAGCGGCACCTTAAGGTGCAAAACCTTTTTGTTTTCAATGGGAGCGATTGATTCGGCATAATGCAAAAGGGTTACAGCATCAGGATCTGAGCCTATAAGCAAAACCATTCCGTTTTCTTGATATAGCTTTTCCAGCGGAGAACCTTTTCCCAAGCCGTAGTTAAGCGAATGCTCAGCAGTAATCCACTGAGCGCGTTTTCCCAGTGCCGCCATACGTCCACCCACATTGTCGCTGATGCAAATATCTTTGCTATGAGTGCGGAAGAATTCAGCAAATGCTCCAAAATCTCTTTGGGTGGGTGACAAATATTTGTCGAACACTGGTGCGTGTTCAATCATGAGGGCTTGTTCTTCGGCGGAATAATCATCTCTTCCCACTTCATCGGAGCCAAAGGGACAGCCCAAATAAACCAGCAAGGTTCCGTCTCTGAGCACTTCCTCGATGGCGTTGATAAGCTCGTCAGGACCACCGAAAATTTCGCCCACTTTGCGCATTGAGGCGTGAATCATAACTATGTCGTCTGAGACAAAATCAAAAGCACGTAATTGCGCTTTCAAATCTGACTTAGTAATTTTGGGAACAGTCCACATTTATTTGATTGTCTTCAAGTGTTCTTTTGACTGACTCAGAACCTCTTTGTCCTGATCATCTGCATCGGTGTTTTTAGATATATCTTCCACCACATGAACCAGATCTTCCCTGGCTTTACCTGTGTTTCCCAATCCAAGGTGCGCTCGAGCTCTCAGTACACGCGCCTCATTTCGATCTGAGTAATTTATTGCTCTTGTTAATAAATCAAGGGCGGCATCATATTTTTTCTGCTCCAGAAGTAAACTGAGTTTGGTTGCCACTTCTTGATCAAATTTAAGACCTTCAGCCTGAGCTGAGTTTTGTCCAAAAGTAATTGAAAAAGAAAGTGCCAGTACCAGACTTGCAATTTTGTTCATTTTTTATTCCTTAACAGTACAGCTCGTACTGGTGACGCTTCTAATTCTGTCATTTTGAGGGGCAGGGCGATCAGAATGTAATGTCCTGCCTCCGCTCCTGTTAAATCAAGATTTTCCAGCCAGGTCATTTTATATTTGTGCAATGCGTGGTGCGTTTCAAGACCTTTTGATTCGGTCGGGTCGACTGATGGTGTGTCTATTCCCAGAAGTTTTACATTATGTTTTTGCACTTCTTCCACCAGTTCCGGAGCAAATGAAGCATATTCTTTTTCGAATACGTCATACCGTATCTGGTGGCGTGTTTTAAATAACAAACGCGGAGCCAGCTTTTCTCTTTTGTCCACACGTGAATACAAATGCTTGCTTGAAATAAGTTCTGTCATGTCGGTCAGGTCTATCACCTGGCAGGCTCCCATAAAGGAAGCAAGGGGCATGGACGCCGCCATATCTTTGCCTGAATGCATATCACCATAAATATGAATGGGCGAATCGGCATGCGTTCCCACATGCGGACTCATAGTGAAAGAAGTCAAATTTATGACATTAGAGTTGGCATAAGTGACTGTGATATTGCGTTTAAATGGAACATCTCCAGGAAAACAAGCCGTTTTCTCTTCCACAGGCTGCGAAATGTCGATAATTTCGAAATTGTCAAAATCAAACATCAAATAACGGCCATTGGCTCAATGGACTGGTCCCCATATTTATAAACTGGAATTATAAGCTAATTTCTGGTATAAATTCAGCTTCTTGACTTATTTCCTTGGGGAGAACTCGCGTGTCTTCAAAAGTAGGATTCACCATCACCGGCAAAGCCCCAAGCCCGCTTGGCGCCTACAGTCACGCAGTAAAAGCCGGCAATTTTCTTTTCGTTTCCGGACAGGGTGCCCGCAATCCGGATACAGGCAAAGAAGAGGGTGTTCATCTCAACAGTGAAGGCGTTGTGACCAGCTACGACATTCGGGTGCAGACAGAATGGGTTATAAAGAACCTGAAAGTTGTGCTGGAAGAAGCCGGTCTCACTCTAGAAGATGTGGTGGATATGAGCGTTTTTCTCGCCGATATGGACGATTTTGCCGCCTATAACGAAGTCTATGCCAGACATTTTTCTTTCCCCAATCCCCCGGCTCGCACCACAATCCAGGCAGCCCGGCTGCCAGGCAAAAATTTTATTGAAATCAAAGCCATAGCACTCTGTAAATAACCCTGAATAAAAGAGGACCAGCAAATGACCACTGCGACCAAAGCAAAGACCATAGAAATCGATAATTTCATCGGTGGAAAAGTCGTTAAGTCCAAGAACGGAAAGACTTTTGAAACAATAAATCCAGGTACAGGTGAAGTCCTGGGCACTGTTTCATATGGCACCGCAGATGATATCAATATGGCGGTTGACGCGGCCAAAGAAGCTTTTGAAAACGGTCCCTGGCCAACAATGTCGATGGCGGAGCGCGCCAATGTTTTAATGAAAATCGGTCAGCTGGTGGAGAAAAACGCCGAAGAACTCGCCCGCGCTGAGACCATGGATACAGGTAAACCGATTACGGAAAGCAAAACAGGCGACATCGCCCGGGTGGCATTGAACTTCCAGTTTTATTCCAATTTTGCTCAATCTCTTATAGATGAGTCTTTCACCCCCAACCAACTTGAGCGTCACACAGCTATCCGTGAGCCCCTTGGTGTTTGCGGTTTGATCACTCCCTGGAATTTGCCTTTATATCTGGCTACATGGAAAATCGCGCCCTGTCTTATTATGGGCAACACTTGCGTTTTGAAACCGGCTGAATGGACTCCTTATACAGCTTTCTTGTTCGCCAAAATAGCTAAAGAAGCTGGATTGCCCGACGGTGTTTTAAATATCGTCAACGGATTCGGCGCAGGCGGTGCCGGTGAAGCTCTCACCACACACCCCGACGTCAAGTCTATCTCTTTTACAGGTGAAACGGGCACCGGACGCGCCATTATGGCAAGCGCATCAAAAACATTGAAAAAATTGTCATTCGAATTGGGAGGCAAAGGCGCCAACATCATTTTTGACGACGCCAATCTGGATGAAGCTCTGCCCACATCGGTGCGGGCAGCTTACCGCAATCAAGGTCAGGTCTGTCTAGCCGGTTCGCGTTTATTTGTGCAAGAGTCCATTTATCCCAAAGTGGTCAAAGCCATGGTGGAGCGTGTCAAAAATATCAAAGTGGGCGACCCTCTGGATCCTAAGACCGAAATGGGCGCCATGATTTCAAAAGAACACATGGACAAGGTGATGACTTACATAGAGCTTGGCCGCAAAGAAGGCAAATGTCTGACCGGCGGCGACCCAATAAAAGAGCTTGGCGGTGGTTATTTCCTTTCACCTTCGGTATTTGAAGGACTTCCTTATGATTCCAAATTCTGCCAGGAGGAAATCTTCGGACCGGTATTGCCTATAATACCGTTCAAAGATGAAGAAGAAGTGATTAAAATGGCTAACTCCACTCCCTATGGATTGTCCGCATCATTGTGGAGCCAGGATGTGAATCGTTGCAATCGTGTAGCCCGCAAATTGAAATCAGGCATGGTCTGGGTAAATTGCTGGTTCGCCCGCGACTTGCGCACACCATTTGGCGGACAAAAAAGTTCAGGATTGGGACGTGAAGGCGGCCGCTACAGCCTTGAATTTTTCTCCGATTGGAAAGCAGTTTCATACAAATACTCAGACTAATTGAACGACACTCCCCAGACTAACGAATGGCTTATTTACGACCTGTCGGCGTCACTTGCGCCGATAGGTTTCAAGCTCAATAATCCTAAACTCGGATTTTACGATTACAAAGATGAGGCGGGAAACGAAGCTATTTTGTCTCTTGGAGTTATTGGTGGTGAAACCATTTATTTGAGCGGACCTTCTGTGACTCTAAAAAATCAGAAAGTTTTC
>CAZEQP010000144.1:0-7231 GCA_964514345.1 uncultured Candidatus Obscuribacterales bacterium | reverse complement strand
CGTACCAGGCATTCAGACCATTTATAAGTGTGCGATCAAAATCTGGTGAAAAGGGTGAAGGCAGAAAAACAACGCGACCGGTGTTGTTCATAATGAACAATTGACCGGCAATACATTTTTTAGGACCGGCTGTGGCCAGGGCACTATAACCATCGGTTAATTTTTCTTCCCGAATGATTGTGCTCCACTCAATTCCCTGTTGCTGAAGATAAGCACTGAATTCAGATTGCAAGCCGACTTCAGTCGGATCAACCAGTCTGCCTTGCGACACGGCGCTCATCTGTCTTACATTAGGTTCGTTTGGTTGGTCGGGGGCCAGACTCTCCAACCAGCAATAATTATCCAGACTCAATGTCGGACCATTTATAGTGAATGGTCTGCTCAGAAAATAGACCAGTACACCGCCCTGGGTAAGGAAATCGGACAATTGTACAATCCGAGTTTCAACTTCGTGTTCGATGGCACGAATTATTTCATCGTCAGCGACAGATAATGATGTTTGACCCTGAGCTATAGCCTCATCTACTTTGCGGACTGAATCAAGGTCCTTTTTAAATAAATGCAGAATACTTGATGGATTGACGATTATTGCAGTGTATTTCTTGAGCTCTTTGGCTTCTTTCAAATCAAAGTAAGAATCCACGCCATAGCCGGGACAATTGACTCTAAGAATTCTCTGCTTAGGAATCGATCTCATGTTGTAATAGTTGGTCCCCCTGGTTATCAGCGCTCCACTGACAACCAATTTTTCTTACCCACTGAGTTTTATACCCAGCAATTCCAGATCATTACTTATTGGCAGCAAAATTTCTTGGCTTGCCATCTTTTTTTGCCAATAAAAATCCGGCGCCCAGAACATTCTCGGACGCCGGATCATTTTTTTTTACTTCAAAGACCTTGATTAGTCGGTCATTTCGGATTCAAGCGAGAAAGATCCCAGGCAGAAAGGCTTTTCGGAACCGTTTACGATGGCATTTTTACCGCCGTAATAAACTCCTTCACCTGTGCCTACGATTATTCCAAAAGGAATACCGGCCAAGCTAGCCATGGCTCTTGGCGGAATGTGCTCATGTCCACCAATCTTGTCTGCAAATGTATCGGTGAATTCCATCGAACGGACTGACGCGCGTCTTGTGATGGCTACCGGAATGCCGACTACCATGCCAGCACCGATGCCTACAGCCTTGATCGGGAACAACACTGTGTTCATGGTCATGTCTTTCAAACCATCATCGGCAAGAGCCGGAGCCGGAGCAATAACTGGTAAAGTCAGCGCTAACGCTGCCAAAAATGACAATACGGTTCTTTTCACGAATTTTCCTCCCAAAATAGCTTCATTGCCTTAAGCTGAAACCCCACTAATGATAATAGTAGCATAATTCCTCTACATAAAAAGGGATAAAAACTTTTAGGCAATTGGCACTGACTGGTAAAATCAGCATACGATGCAAAGAGATATACCCCGGCTTTGAGTTACCCAACATGAAATCTACCTCGTATCACCGCAAAGGATTCGGCCTGAAGGACCTGGTCGAAGACGACTTAAAGAGCGCATACGACTCCGGTCTTATTAGCGAATTGAAAAGTATGGGGGGCAGACTTGAAGTTGGTCGATTCACTATTTTGCTGGCCCAGGCTTTCGGTTTTTGCTGGGGAGTAGATAGAGCCGTATCAATGGCTTATGAAACAAGAAAGTTTTTTCCTGACAAGCGCATCTGGATCACAAATGAAATTATTCACAATCCACTTGTCAATTCTCATTTGAAAGAGATGCAAATAGATTTTCTGCCTTTCGAAGCCGATGGACGTAAAAAGTTTGAATTGATCTCTCAGGGCGATGTAGTAATAATTCCTGCTTTTGGTGCCTCAGTCGCTGAAATTGACGATCTTTCGCAGAAAGGCTGCGAAATAGTAGACACCACTTGCCCCTGGGTTTCACGAGTCTGGGTGCGGGTAATGAAATATGGCGACGGAAAATACACCGCCTTGATACACGGCAAATACAACCATGAAGAAACCATTGCCACTGCCTCTCGTGCCAATAAATATCTTATCGTTCAAAATCTGGATGAAGCTAAATGGGTCAGCCGCTATATTCTGGAAGGCGGAGCCAAAGAAGAATTTCTGGCTAAATTTTCCAATGCCTGTTCGCAAGGATTTGATCCTGACCGGGATCTTGTCGCTATCGGTATAGCCAACCAGACCACTATGCTCAAAGGCGAAACTGAAGAAATCGGCAAGTTGTTTGAAAAAACAATGCTTTCCAAATATGGTCCCCAGGTAATAGACCAGCACTTTCTGTCTCCTGGCGATACCATATGCGATGCAACACAAGAGCGCCAGGACGCCATGCTGCAATTGATTGAAGAGAAGCTAGATTTGATGATCATTATAGGCGGATTCAATTCATCCAATACCGGACACTTGCGTGAAATCGCCGAATCAAAAGACATCCCAGCCTTTCAAATCGACGAGCCGGCCTGTCTCATTTCAAAGAGTGAAATCAGATATCTGGCACAAAACGGCCAAGTAATTGAAGAAAAAACAAACTGGCTGCCTGAAGGCAAAATCACAATTGGAATCACCGCCGGTGCGTCCACCCCCAATCAAGTGGTGGAAGAAGTCATCGAAAAGCTGAAGAGCTGGATTTAAGCGAAGCTGACGCTGTTTCCACCGTTGTCTATAGACTGATTGAGAGCCACACGCGCTTTTTCAATCAGCTCATCCAGAGTGCCTGCGCTTTCCGGGAAGCTGGCAATACCAAGACTGCAGGTCACGTGCCAGTTCTGACCGATATCAGAAACTCGTTCAAGACAAATTTTAGTGCGAATACGCTCTGCCAAAATGGCTGTCCCTTTGGCGTCAGTTTCCGGACAAACGATAAGCAGTTCTTCTGCGCTGTAGCGTGATGGAATGTCCACGTCGCGCACTTCGTTCATCACAAAATCGGCGACGCCCTTCAATATGGAATCGGAGACGTCATAGCCATAACTTTGTTGAACTCCGTAAAGTCCGTCAACAAGCATAAGCAGAACTGAACAATTGCGTTTGTAGCGTTTTGATTTTTTCAGTTCGTCTGTGAGGATGCGTGTGACAGAAGCCTGGTTGTAAAGCTGAGTGACGTTATCCAGAAGAGTAATCCGTTCCATTTCTTTTGGATCTGTCTGCGAAAGGGTGCTTTGCACATTAGCCAGATAATTTCCGTGTTCAAGCTCTTTCAATCTATTGATTGATTCTGGCGACGGACCTTGACTGATTCTGCCGTCTTTTCTCAATTGATTGAGTCTCTGGCGAAACAATCCTTCTCTTGCAAATAAAGGCTCTTGATCACGTACCATGGCTCTACTCCTGACAACCCGCGCTATAATTTAATTGTATCCAATAAATAAGTTCCACAAAAATTATCTCTTCTTGATATACCCGCCGTCAGGGGGTATTCAATAGTTTTTGACCCAATTCATGCATAAACTACTGCTAAACTATATCCAATGTAGTTCGGTCCCCTTAAGTTTACCCTAGTCAAGCGTCTTTGCCAAAAGCAAACTGAAAAGTTCGGACGCAAAAGACGCAATTCCCGATGAGGTTTCTAATTAATGAACTGTTCCTGGAATCGGGGCGTTGTCCGATCACTGGTTCTTGCATCCTTACTAAGCATCTTGCCAATCTCAAACGTGTTGAGTGTCCGGGCCGCACAACCTTCACAGTCTTTGCATAATGAACCCAAAGATCATGCCGAACATAGAGACCCGGCCGAGCGCAAGAATGACGCAGAGCTTTACGAAAAGATGGAAAAAGGCGAAATAATAGTCGGCCTTAAAACAATCGGTGAAACCAAGTATGTGACAGGCAGAATGATTATCAATCAGCCGCCTGAACGTATCTGGCCCATCATGGTAAATCCTTATGAATTCAAAGGCACGATTTCGCCCAGAATGACTGCTCTAAATGTGATTGAAGACCACACCAGTACCTCCATTTTGAAAGTAAATATGGATGTCATGTTTCCCATTCCCCCCATCACTTATATAGTGAAGTCGAAATACGAGCACAGCGCTCTGGGTGGAAAAATTGATTTCTGGAGAATCGGTGGAACGCTAAAAGACTTTCGCGGTCAGTGGATTATGCTACCGCGTGACCACGGCACCAAAACTGAATTATTGTATTCAATGTATCTGGACCCCGGATTTTTTGTTCCTCAGTGGATCATCAGACAGGGAGTGAGAGCAGAATTGCCCAAAACTCTTGAAGCTTTGCGCGGACGCGTTAAATCAGTCTGGGAAGATTCACACAAGCTGGCACATCCGTCCATAATGGCTGCTGCACCTTACAAGTCTATTTAGTCAATTTCCATTTGGACCTTGAATATGCAAGCTTGAAACCGTTTCGCTCCGCATTGCGTTGCGAATTGCTTCCAACCGCAACAGTGATGACAGCAATCTTGCAATCATTTTTGGCTGCATAATTCAGGCGGGCTTGAATCAGCGCGCTTTGCAATCCATGTCCGCGAAACTGAGGAAGAGTGGCGGCACCGTTTAAAACTGCCACGCCATCAATAATCGTCACTGCACCTGCCGAAGCGGGAGTATTCTTGCATGTGGCAAAAAAGCACTCAGTGCGATCATTTGCTTCATTTACCCTTCCGACGATTGAAATAAATTCGCCTAATTCAGGATACTCATGAGACCAGGCATTCATGTTTACCTGCGTCCATTGCTGATACATGACCGGAGTTTTGGCAATAACTATTTCTGTATCAGGAAAGTTTTCTTGTTGATAATCGATGGACGGATCCAGGGACCGGAAATAAACATTGCTCAATTCAACTGGATGGTAACCTCGAAGACAGAGCAATTCAAGCAAGTCGACACCGGCATAGGGACTGATTTCATGATGAACAAACGAATTTCTCTCGAAATAGAAGCGCTCCAGTCTTTCAAGCAATTTATCATCTGGCGGTTCGCAAAGACCAAGACCGAAAGTTTGTGTCAGGGGAGAATCGATTCCATCATATATGGCAATAACGCCGCCCTCACTCATCCAGGAACCGTCATAATCTGAAAAAAGTCTTCCGCGTGTTTCTGCAAAACGAGCTCCCATCCCTCCCTCGGCTGACTCAAGCCGCTTTGAAAGACTCAAATCGACAAAAAATTCAGTCATTCAATTGCTACTGTTTTTAAGCTTGGTTATTAGGTCAGAAACGGTGATGCGCAAATTTCGCACAGATGGCGTATGTCCATTTATCATAATTGTCACCGCCAGTTTTTGACCTGAGTTAGTGGTGAGCAGCCCTGATATGCAACGCACCGTTTCCATGGTGCCGGTTTTAAATCGATAGGAAGATGCCGCGCCCTTGCCCTGCTCTGCCTTCAACAAATTGAAAAACGGCCTGGTATTTTGCTTTTGATTCATGTACGAAATGACAGTATTGAGCGCATGCGGCGATATTCCATTTTTCCTGGACAAACCGCAACCGTCGAACATGACCACTTCCTGCGCTCCCACCTTAAGCCCGGAAAGCCATTTGAAGCAGGTCGATATACCCTTTTCTTCAAGACTTATTGATGACATTGATGCGGCGTCAAGAGTGCTTTGATCAAGGTTCATAGCTCCCAGAGTGCGCAATACTTGCTGGGCATAAAGGTTGTCGCTTTCATGCAAAGTCCATTGCAAAATGTTGGACAGCGGCTTCGATTCCTTTTCGGATAAAATTACCAGATCTTTCAATTTGGAGCTCAAATTGAGATTTCTGTTTTGCAGCATAAATCCCTTGTCTTTGAGATGAGTCTCAGCCAGAGCAAGAACGTATTCATTTGGATTTGACACTATAAACGGTGCAAGTTTGTTTGACATGGCGGAAATAAAATTGGCTTGCACACCAGTGTTGTTTCTCTCCACAAAAATCCAGCTGGGACCGTCTTTTGAGTTGAGCGCTTTGTCGAATAAACTGCCTGAAATTGAAATTCTCTCTGTTTGATTCCAGCTTTGAGGCAGTGTATTGAGAGCAAGACAATTTCTATCAAGCACCACACTTGATGACACAGGCATCCAGTTTCTACCCCAGTCCTCAACCAGCCAGACACTGGAAAAACCGGTCTGGCAGCCGACCAGAATTATGCGACCGTTGATTTGCTTAGCACTGACTTCAGTCAGTGATTTTTCCAGTAAACTATAAAGATCCCCGCGGTTGAATGTCGGATCCTCGCCGGACAATATAAGTAGATCGCCTTCCAGAACACCGTTTATCACAGTGCCGTTAGTGGCAATTTTAGTTTTAAAAGTGAACTCAGGTCCCAATAGGTCATAAGCACAGGCGCATGTGAGCGCTTTTATGGAAGAAGCCGGAACAAAGCGTCTTCTGCCGTTGATTTCTGCCAGTACTCTTTGTGTGCTGGCATCCATCACTTCAACCGCCACGCTTGAGTTGCGCAATGGCGGACTCAAAAGCCAGTTGTTCAAAACAGGCTGCAGTCCTTTTGATAATGATACGAAAGCCACAGCGGCTCCGGCATCTGCATTGGGCAGAGACTTCTTTAATTGTTTTACCTTAGTGCTTTGTTTAGGGCTTTTTTTAGCAGGCGAGTCTTTCGCCCCAGCACCGCCGGCAGTGACAATCAACAAAAAACTAAGAGTGACAATAAAGTTTTTCATGCTGATCCAGAATTATTTTAGGCAAACGCACAGGTCGAGCCGTTTCCTGACTGACAAAAACACCGACATGCTCGGCGGTGGTGCAAATTTCTCCATCAACTTCAATCTGTCCTGTAAAAGTCATGCTGGCAGAACCCAGTTTTGATATCCACATAGTGCCCAGAGGTTTGCTGAAAAGTTTAACAGGCCGCTTGTAGTCAATTTTGGTGGAAGCCAGTACCGGATAAATTTTGTTCTCGTCCATAATAGGCTGCAAGGGAAAATATTTGTCAAAGACCATTAACCGCATGTCTTCCAGCCAGCGCAAATAAACAATATTGGAAACATGACCGGCAAAATCGATGTCATAAGTGCCGATATAGATTTCTCTTGTAATCTCAAATATTCTCATGCGTTAAGCTTTCGCCCTTTTCTTTACGCCCATCATGATATCTTAATGCAAGTTGAATTCACTTTTTATTGGCAGGGATATTTAAAAATGTCAGAAAAGAAACTGAAAGCGGCGATAGAAGGCAAAAAAATCAGCTGTCCGGACTGCAAGAAGCCCATTACCAAATATGAAAAATTCATCGAGACCTGCGAG
>CAZEQP010000143.1:4902-7234 GCA_964514345.1 uncultured Candidatus Obscuribacterales bacterium | reverse complement strand
GTCGTTAAGGAAGATCTCACTTTTAAAGGAGCCAGTTTTTTCGATTTGCACTTTCTGCCCGGGTGCAAATGGATCGGTGAAAAAGTTGATTGCGAGTTCAATGGTGGCTCGCTTCAAGTCGAACTGGACATTGAAAAGTTCAAAGAAAAGATGCATTTGTCCTTTCTCAAGAAAGCAGACACCGAGCCGATTCGCCTGGAAGAATGCACTTTTCGTTTTGGCAAAAACAAACGTTCCAATAGCACAAGTAAAGTCGGCGAGATGGGCTTAAAAGAATTCTGGTGGGAGAAGTCCAGGAATATCGATCACCCGCTAATGCACCTCTATTCATCCATGGATATGACCGATACCAATCTCACTTTGAAGACGGACATTCATCAAACAACCGGCCATTTTCCTGAAAAAATTCCCGGTGTGCTTAATGCGGATATCAAAGAAAACAGCCGTCCAACCGAATTTATAACCACCGGTCTAGCTAAAGCGAAAGACGGAAAAATAGAAATCAATACAAAAACTGCGAATCTGGCGTTTCTTTTGTCCGATGTATCAGTGGGCAAAGTGGCTTACGGCAAGAAGGAAAAGCTCGACTTCACTCTGTCAGGTGGTACTGCTCAGTTAAATGAATTCAGATGCAAGGGAAAATCGACAGCTTTCAATCTTATATGCGGAAAAGGAAGCACCATAAAATTACCGGCTGAAATGCTGCTGGAAAAAGATGATACCCAAAACAAGAACGAGCCTACTGAAGTTAGGCTTCCAATCACACTCAAGGTGGGCAATGCCGTTTTGAATACCAAAAAGGGCAAGATCAATCTTGAAAAATTGAACGGAGAATTTCTAATCACCACCGGAGAACAAATCAATATTTCAAGCGACCTGAGATTTGCTCTGGGAAAATCCAGTCTTCTTGGAGGTTACGATGCCGATATAGAAGCTGACAGCCTCAATGTAATGTTCAAAGATGGCGACATGCATGTGGATGTAAAAAAATGTGCCGTGGAAGTGCCGCAGCAAGCACTGGAAGCCGCTATTCGTAAGAAAATCCCCGACACTTTCAGCTTGAAACTGGACAAGACGGTAAAAGAATCCACCTCCTGGCGTTATAGAAACGCAATTGTGCAAACAGTGGAAATTGAAGGCTTTGATATCACTGAAATGAAAAGTGCCGGCAACGACACATTAGATTTTGCTGCTAAAGCCAGAGTGCTCATCTCGGGCACTGTGGAAAAAACCGGCATCATCAAGCGAGACGAATGGGAAGTGAAACCCTGGAAACTGACTGGTGAAGCCGAAGGAAAAGGAACAGTAGAATACAGGTTCGGGGGAAGCAAAAAAAACAAGCTGTTTTATGATCTGACCATGAAAGTTCCTTTCCCTGATAACGCCGAGTTGGACTGGTCACAAGTGTCTTCTGGCCTGGTAAAAATGGCCGAGAAATCAGTGATTCTGGATCATTTAAAAAAGGTAGTTATTCCCCTGAAAAAAGAGGGTGAGCTGGACATTTTGGGAAACTCGGGAAATCTCAGTAATTTTGAAATAACCAATCTGGAATTGACCGATACGGCAGGAGGAAAACAAGTAAGTTTTTCTCTGTCTTTGCTTAAATAAGATCCAGTAAATTTTTTTTGTTCCCGAAATTTTTGAAAGCTTTACGAAAGTTTGAAACCGTTGCCAGATAAGCTTTTTCGGCTAGCGCTAGCTGCGCCAACAAAGATTGTGATACCGAATATGCCACTTGATATCGTGGCAAAGCATCCATTTTTTGGCACCACTCAGCCATTTTTTTCGGGTTAAAGATAAGCAGCGATTAAATTGAGGTGGAATGTGGCTGAGCATAAGATTCCACGTCATAAACCACCCCCACCAATCAAACAGGAAGTTTTCCGAGAACAGCAAAAAAACCACACAATTACTGCCGCCGGCACCTCTTGCGATAACGCCACCGCTTAATGGTGGCCGCACTCAAAAGAATGCTCGAACCGCAGTTTGTGCTTTCCTTCCTTCGGGGGTTGGTTTGTTTGGTTCAACTATTACATTGTTCAATTGAATAGTGAATAGCGTGAGAGTACATGAAAAGCTAATCTCAGTGATTAGTATTCTGTATTCTGCTAGGTTCTTTATCCAATAGTCTCCGGTCTGACGTAACTAGTGCAGACTGGTGGCAAGGCGGAACGAAAATTCCGTTTATACATATTTGAACTGCGACTCTTTCAGAAAGCAACTGTGTTCATCACAGTTTCTTTCCTACTAACTTCACGAGTCAATTCATTATCCCCATGTTCTCAAAGAGAGAACCGCTTTTTGCACTTTAACCCCCGTGTTCTCAAAGAGA
>CAZEQP010000143.1:0-4802 GCA_964514345.1 uncultured Candidatus Obscuribacterales bacterium | reverse complement strand
TGTTCTCAAAGAGAGAACCGCTTTTTGCACTTTAACCCCCGTGTTCTCAAAGAGAGAACCGCTTTTTGTACTTTAACCCCCGTGTTCTCAAAGAGAGAACCGCTTTTTGCACTTTAACCCGACAACACTCTAGAAAAAATGGAGACCCAAATGTTCACCAACGAAGTCAACGCATTGACTGGCACTTCGGCCGCTCTTTTCCCCATCTTCAAGTCGCATTTCGAGTCGCTTCTCTTGAAGGCTTCCCTGGACAACACCAACTGGAATCACCGTATTCACTCATTCTCCAAACTCTCGATGCTTGAATTTCTGGTGCCTTCGCCCCTCAAGCCGAAACCCTATGCAATCGATGAAGACCGGCTCGAGGACGTGCGTTATCGTCGAGCCGTCATTCGCAAACTGAAAGCCCCCCGTCCCGGAAAGTGGTCGCGTCAGTACCTGACCATCGACAAAGACAGGATCCATGATGACGAGTATCGATCTCAGATGGCATCGATTCTTGCTTATCGTTTCATTCTTCTTCTTTCTCCTATCGCTGAAGAACCACATGTGGTGCTTCCGCTGGCCAAGATTTCGCTGGATGAGGTGGAATTTGCTCTCGATTCTCTTGCTCTCAATACAATCGATTCGGTCAATCTAGCCAGGCTTCTGATGCACCGATTGGCCAATCAACTGATTGAGAATAATCCCACTTTCAAGAAAGTCCAAAGCGAGCTCAAAGCCGATCTTGAAGTCGTAAGCACCGATTTGCGCAATGCAATCAACGAGATTTCGCAGAAACATCGAAGTGAATTTTCGGCTGCGCTTGATCTCATTCTGGCTGATGTTCGTCATAAAGCGGATGAAGCCATTGTCGGCATCAAGGAGCGTATGGAAGCTTCGGCCAAGCGCACTCAAGTTGTGCTTGATGAAGCTGAGCGCCGTGCCTTCGAAGACCGTGATCCGCAGGCGGCATTTTTGCGGGATCTGAAGAAGCGCGCTGCATCTGGTGATCGCCAGCCCTGGCTCAAACACTAAGGAGACATGACCATGAAAATTCAAGACCTTAAAGTTCAATACGAGTGCTCGCATACACCTCACTGTAACGGGCAGCACAACAGCTTCGCAGGTGGTTCGCAAGAACCGAGCTGTTTTGAGCGGTTGTATTTCGAGGAACAGAACAAGCGTTGTCTTCTGGCCTTGAAAGAAAGTTTGGCTAAAGGCAAACAGTCTGATTCATCTGAATCCGGCAAATAAAGTCGGTGGCGGTCAAATCGTTCGGGTTTTTTTACCCGGCGGTTTGACCGCTTTTTCCTTTGTTTTAGACCGAGAGATTGTTTATGTTGTAATCGACCTATTTTAGAGCCCTTTTTTAGGTTTATTACGCTATAAAGTCGCTCTTTTAGGTCTTTGACGCCATAAACATCCAACTTTTTTGAAAAAAGAAACTATATAAAGTAGTAAAGCCGAAGTGAAAAAAGAGAGGAGGGCTTTAAGCGCCCCCACTCTCCAGTTTCAACTGCAGTTTTTTCTGACTTTGACTTACAGCAACCGATCCGAGCTCATTGAGCCGGACACGTCGAGGACTTGCATGGTATATCCGCGACGGGGCTTCGGTTCGTTCACCTCGATGCCGTAGCCGCGCGTATCGAAGGCGGCGACATAGATGGCGATCGCGATGGCGCCGAAGGTCGGGAAGGTCAGTTGCTGAATCGGCAGAAACGCGTCCCCGAAGACCAGGAAGATCAGCGGGAAGAACAGCGCGATGCCGACAGCCGGAACCCGTTGACTCGGCCCGAACATCGGAGAGCCCTGGAAGAAGATGCGGGCGCAGACCGATGTGTAGAGGGTCAGGACGAACAGGATGCCGGTAACCAGAGCGAACTGGAACGCCGCCGGTGAGAGCAGGAACAGCATGGCGAAGGCCAGGATGGTCATGCAGGCGACGATGGGACGGAGGCTCTTGAAGTCAGTCATTTGGTACTCCCTTGTTGGGTGGTGATGGAGATTGCAGTTGGAGTAGCGCAGATTCAGTGCCACGCAGCCAGGTTCTCAGTGACCCAGTTCTGGTGGCGGCTGAGGTCTGCCCGGCTGATGGCATGGAGCATCGCCGGGTACGTCGCTTCGGGAATGGCCGAGGGGAAGACTTGAACCACATGGCCGATGGTGGCGACGTTGCTTGCCATGTGACGAAGAACCTCGTGGTTTTGCTGGTCCACGCGACCTTCGTCGATCGCAGCGAAAATATCTCCGGCGCTGATGTCGCCTTTGCCGCGGACGTCGATGCGGTCGAATTCAGCCAGTCCGACCCTGGCCACCTGCGGTGCGAACCTGACCAGATCCTTTGCGCCACCGCTGATGGAGGCGTGCAGGTGATATCCGGGCAGGTAGGTCGCCCACATGCCGAAGACGGTCCAGATGATCGGGCTGAACGGCAGAGACAGTTTGCTGTGCAGCACGAAAGCAGAAACGCCGCCAGCGATGCAGCAGCCGGCAAAAACCCAGTTCATGGTTTTAGGTCCCAGATCCCGCGTCCCCAGAAAGAGAATGGAGGGGATGAAGACGCCTTGCAGCCAGAGGACCACCACGGCGATGATAAACGATTGCGTCACGTTTAACTCCTGTGTTTGAGTTGCGATGTTCTCTTCCGGACCAACAAAAGGCAGGCAACCCGAATTCATCCGATTCACGCCTTTTGGGCTGGATTTTTTCGTTTTGCTGGTGCGCTTTTGTTCTTAGTCGATACTGTCTGGAAGTCTGGAAGAGAATATTTCGAATCTAGGGTCCTTAAATCATGAATCCTAATTAAATGAGAGCCTGTGGGAAGCGACAAAGATCCTTAAGTGCTTATAAGCATCTATTTATCATCAAAAAGGAAAATGAAACATAGTTAGCGCAATGGTGCTAACAAGCTAACCCATGCTCAAACGCTCGTATTGTTTTTGATCCCTGCCAGCCATGTCGTAGCGGCCTTCTTTTTCGTATGCTTTGGCTCTGTGCAAGTAAGCATTTATGTTGTTTCGGTCCAGATCAATTGCTTTTGAATAATCTTCAATGGCACGCATATTTCTTCCCAGATTAGCATTGGCCAGACCTCTCATCAGGTAAGCATCAGGTCTTTGCGCATCCATGCTCAATAAAATAGTCAGGTCGGCAATGCACCGCCCGTAGTTGCTCAATTGAAAATAAATTTGCGCCCTCAAATTATACGATTCAGTCAAATCCGGCTCGCGATCAATGGCCGAATTCAAATCGGTAAGAGCGGCGTCATAATTTCCCAGGGCTAAATATGATGTTCCCCGACCAATGAAAGCAACCACAAACTGAGGATCCATGGTCAATGCCATGTCATATTTGCCAATCGCACTGGTGTGATCACCGGATCGAATACAGTCAACTGCATCGCTGAAAGCTTTCTCGGCCGGAGACATGGGGGGGTCCGAAGGTGCCGGACGAGGTGCAGGAGCGGTGTCTTGCGCTGTCTGTGGTCGAGCTGGAGCAGGTAGGGGAGGTGTGTCGGTCAGTTTCCGCAAACGACTGAGCAAAGAATGAATTTCAGTTTTCCAGTGAATCATTCCCTCAGTTCGTTCCCACAATTCTCTCAATTCAGAGTTGGTAAAAATGCGTTCGATAACCTCTTGCGCGGCAGTCACTAATTCAATTGCCGCTTTGTAATTGTTTCGCTTTACCCACATTATCGTTTCTTGCGGTAAATCGGGGGCTCCCAGTCCATGAGATAGAGCTACTATTTCAGCTGCTGCAACAGCGCGTTCGGCATCCTGGGCATCGACAAAGGATTCTGATTGTACGATGGCTAAGAAAGCCCTTATTATGTGCTCGTCGGTGGAGGAAGGAAACAACGTGCGCAGCCATTCGCGGGCTGTTTCATTGCCGAAAGCTTTATAGTCGAAATCCATTTGCACCATATAAATAGTTTAGCAATTTGGGTTATAGTTTTTATGAAGAAAGGAGAACTAATATGAAAACTGGAAAAAGCACTTCAGAACGCTTCTCCGGACTGGCAAAATCCTATTCAAAATCAAGACCGGGTTATCCCAAAAACGCTATTGACTTCGTGCTTGAGGCTTGTCAACTGGGCGCAGGTTCTATAGTAGCCGATATAGGCTGTGGAACAGGAATTTCAACCAGACTTTTCGCTCAAGAAGGGATTCATGCAATTGGAATCGATCCCAACCAGGACATGATGGATCATGCCCGTCAGGACGATACTGAATGTGATGGCACTATCGAGTACAAAAACGGCAGCGGTGAAAACACCGGAATGCCTGACGAAAGCGTGGATCTGGTAGTTTGTGCTCAGGCTTTTCATTGGTTCAAGCCCCAGGATGCACTCAGTGAATTTGCCCGAATACTGAAAAAAGACGGTCACTGTGCCCTGTTGTGGAATGAGCGCAATGAAAAGGATAAAGCCACTGCCGCTTACGGCGATGTGGTGGTCAAATACAGCACCGATCCGGCCTTGGAATTGAAGCGGGGTGCCTCAGGCAAGGATTTGATTCTGAGCGATCTGTTCCAGACTGTGGCAGTCAAAGAGTTTTCCAACAGTCAGGCTCTTGATCTTGATTCACTTCTGGGTCGGGCGTTTTCAACCTCTTATATGCCTCATGAAGGCGAAGCTCTGGAAAAAGCCCAGAGCGAAATTAAAGAGGTTTTTGCCAGTCATTCAAAAGAAGGCATATTTACTTTGAGTTATGTCACCACAGTCTACTTATCCAGAAAAAAGTGAAATATTTAAGCCTGGCTTAACTGTTCATTGAGACGGGTTAAAGTTCGTAAACCCATACTGCACGAGCTTTTAAAAG
>CAZEQP010000142.1:0-7275 GCA_964514345.1 uncultured Candidatus Obscuribacterales bacterium | reverse complement strand
TCTTTTTATAATGAATCTATCGTTAAAGACTGGTCGCCTTTGTCTTTTGAGCGCGCGATTCATATGCGTGAAAAATTGCGGGATAATCCGGAAAATACAATAATTCTTGTTATCGAATCTGACAGTGTGGTGGCAGGCTTTGGCGAAATTGCCCCACAATTTGAAGAACTGCGGGCGGTGTATGTGTCTCCTGAATTTTCGCGCCGTGGATTTGGTGCGGCTTTATTGCGTGAATTGGAAAATCGCGCCCGCCAGGCGGGTTTGAAAAAACTCTGGCTTGATTCTTCATTGAATGCTCAAGAATTTTATCGCTCTAACGGATATCAAGTTGATGGTCCGGGAACACACAAACTGAACTCAGGCCAGGTTATGGCGTGCATCAAAATGAGCAAAACTCTCTCTTAATTTTTCGGCACCGCCGGAATCAGGTGACCCTGATTATCCAAATCTGTGCGTAATCCGATATCGGATTGCACACCGGGGAGAGGAGGTGAGGTGCCGTTTGATGGCGATTTTTTATTTGTCAAGAACTGCTCAGCCAAATTGGTGACTCCACTTATATCCACCGTGGTGCGACGCGGACCCAGACCGAACCAGGATCTTTTTGTTTCAATTTTGTCTCCCAGAATGGTCGCTCCACTTACATTGTTTTTGCCTAAAATATTTTTTTCGACCGACACACCATTTCCGAAAAAGCTAACTTTGTTTTTCTTGCGACCTAAAAAGCTTTTGTCAGATTCATAACTATTGCCAAGCCGGTCTTGCACTTTTATCGCTTTAGTGCCGAACAGTCCTTTTTTAACGATAACCGACTCACCTTTTCCTGTTTTAAATTCCCAGCTATCCAGAGCAAAACATGAAGGCATTGCCGCAAAAAGGGAAAACGCCAAAAGTGGAACTGCCGAATTTTTATAATTAAATGTCATCACTCAAAGCCTCAAGTTGTCTCTAAGGCTATAGAGCTTGCTACAAACCAATTTGTTCCCGATTCAATTAATTTTCTCAGTCGTTCTTATAGACCGGAGCGCCTGGATCCCCGCCATAATAACGATTCATGCACCAGAAGCTCAATGTATTTGTCGACGGAATTCCATTACTTATGACTCTTACAGGAAGAGTTCCTCCGGCAGATCCCCAGTCAGGGATTTCACAATTGATAGTAGTCGGGCTGGAGGAAGTTATATTAGCCGTGAGTCCGCCTATTCTCACAGAATTTTGCGCAGCCACAGGAGAAAAGTTGGAGCCGTATATGGTGAGTGTTCCACCTGCCGGTCCGCCATAAGGACTCATTCCATCCAGATGCGGGGGCAATACTGTCACACCTACCCTCATTGGTTCGCTTGATTCGCCATTTACGCTCACAACCAGAGAGACACGCTGATTCGAACCGGCAGAAACCAGACCGGAAGGAGGTTTGACTTCAAGAATACGTGCATTGCCCTGTATCACTTGAGCAGGCTTGCCGTCAAATGTGACAGTGTTTTCATTGGCGTTGACACTAAAACCGGTGCCGTGAATAAGCACATTTTTGCCGTCTTCTATTTTGGTGCAATCGATAACAGTCAATTTATTCTTAACTGTGGTAAGAGCCCAACTGAAAATAGCTCCTTTACCGCCTTCGCCTTCAACAAACAACTGCTTCCCGTTTTTGCTCAACAATCCTGAGACATCGACTGTGATGGCATGTTTCTGGGCAAAAGCGTGCTCATCTGCAAGTATTTCTCCCAGTTCCCCCTGTCTTTGTCCGGGAGAATCCAGAAAAACCCTGACCCAACTGAAGCCGGGTCTGCCACCATAACCATTGTAGAAAGTGAGCCAGAGCGGCTGGGTTTCTTGCTGGGCACTGACATTCACTAAAGAGCTGAATTTTTCGACTTTTCCTGATCCCAGACAAACAAAGGGTCCACCTTCTTGAACAAGCTGCTGAGCCGTGGCAAAAACCGGACCTAGAATAAATAGAGACAAAAGCAGTGAGAGTAAGACTCTCAGAGAAAATTTTTGCATAGTTCACCTATTTCATTATTGCTATTAATTCTTCTTGTATGGGGCTACCGGCCACAATCACATTTTTTTCATCACCGATATAAACATCAATTTCACTGCGCACACCAAATTCGTCAAGATAAATCCCCGGCTCAATTGAAAATCCGGTGTTGGGAAGCAAAGCGCGTTCGTCACGCGTTTCCAGATTGTCAATATTGGCACCATTGCCGTGCACTTCCTCACCAATAGAGTGCCCGGTGCGGTGCACAAAATAATCGCCGTAACCTTTTTCCTTTATATATGTACGGGTCACTTCATCCACCTGCCATCCATAAATGGTCTTACCAGCCTGCACCGACTCTTTGACATAATTGAGTCCGGCATTGCGGGCGTCTTTCACTATTTCAAATATTTCCACATATTTTTTGGGAATTTCAGCGCCCACAAAGCCGGTCCAGGTGATGTCACCATATACGGAGCGATGCACATTTTCTTGTTTCGCCCATAAGTCAATAAGCAGGAAGTCACCTTGCTTGATAGGCTTATGTACTTCCTCGGTGGGCTGGTAGTGCGGGTTGCCGCTGTTCTCGTTCACTGCCACTATCGGTGGTGAATAAGTATAAAGCTTATTTTCGGCAAATCTATCCAGAATGAACTTCTGAATATCGTACTCTGTCAGTTTACTGCCGGCAGAAAGTTCTTTCTTCACTTGCCCAAAAGCGGCAAGCACAATTTCGCGCAATTTTTCAGTGGCGAAAATGTGGCTGTCCAGCTGCTCTTTCGTCCATGTGGCTTCAAAGGTTTGCACCAGATTGGCGGATGTGACAACTGTTTTTCCCAACCCGCAAATGAGTTCAATTGTGCCTGCATCCACTCTTGATACATAAGGAACGGCATTGCGCGGTGAATATTGCATGGCCACAGTTTTTGCGTTGGACAAAATTTCGCCAAGTTTATTTTCCATTTCCTGCCAGCCGACATATTCGACTTTACGCCCGGGCAAAGAATCAAGCGCACCTGATTCTATTTTGTGCACCAGTTTCACCGGCTCGCCTTTTTGCGGCACAAAGTAATACCATCGTCTTGAAAACATATGTGTTTCAGTCAATTTCAAAGCGGCTAAAGCAATAGGATCGTTATTCTTGAAAAAATAGAAAAGCCAGCCGTCGACTGATTCTTTTTCTAACTGGGCTTGAATCTTTTCAAGAGGGAATGTAGTTTTGGTTTGCGATGCTGTGCTCATGGAAGCTCTTCCTGCAAGGTTTGAGGCTGGGACGAAACTGGCATCATCATAGATCCATAGTGCTAAAAACACATTGAAAATGCCGGACCCTTCGTTAAGTTCGGTTAATGAACCTCCCTTTTCGGAAAATCGCCGGAACATAAACAACCAGCCAGCGTCGCAAGAATCATTGTGAACTTTGAAAATTTGGAGATTGCGTTATGAACAGCATCCAGCGGGCGATTTGCTTAATGTCGATAGCGACGGTGGGGCTATCCACCTTAGCGCCGGTCGGCGCCCAGACCATTCTCACCGGGAATATTCAAAACAGCGCTTCAATGCCTCGCTTGATAAAACAAACTCCTGCACTCGACACCACTTATGTACAGGTTCCCCAGTCAAAACCTAGATCATTTCAGTCCGGGACTCAGCGGACGGTGGTAGTGAGACAACCGGTTATACAGCGAGTTTATGTACGAGATCAAAGAACCTTCTGGCAGAGACATCCTAAAGTAAAAGCAGCAGCCATCGGTGCAGGTGTAGGCACGGCGGCTGGCGCGGTGACAGGACTTGTTTCAGGACGCGGCGTGGTCCGGGGCGGTCTTATCGGTGCAGGAACAGGAGCCGGTGTCGGTCTTGTTCGTTCAAGCGATACATTAAAACGCCATCCTATTATAAGAGACGTAGCCACAGGCGGGCTTGTGGGGCTTGGTTTCGGAGCTGCAGCCAGCCGTCGCAGCAAGCGCGTATGGCAGGGTGCTGGTGTAGGATCGGCAGCGGGTCTCGCTTATGGCTTGCTTAAACATGGATTGAGGTAGGAATTTATGGATACAAAAAAAGTAAAACTCATTGCTCTGCCTGCAATCGGAGCGACCGTTTTGATATCAGCCGGATTCGCTCTGTTTCATAGCGATCCTTCCAATATGAAAGCGGAAGCGGACAGATTAATGGAAAAAGACAACTATGCCCAGGCACAAATTGTGTTGACCAATGCCCTTTCGAACAAAGAAAAAGCCAAACAAGACGATCTGAGCAAAGCGCAAATCTTGCTCAGCCTGGGCAAACTGAAAGCCAATCAGGGCAAATACGCCGAGTCGAAGAAATATTTCGAGGATGCAGCTGAAATTCAAAATAAAGCAATGCGTCCGCAACTTCTGCAACTGGCTGAAAGTATGACAGGCGCAGGAGCCGCTCTGGCTAAACAAGGACAGTACGAAAAGGCTGAAGAAGTTTTGCAACAAGCGCTCACAATCAGAGAAAACAATCTTGAAGCAGGCGACCCGGCCATTGCCGACACTGAAAATGCGCTTGCCGAGCTGTATTACGTGTCCGGATTTTATCCACAAGCAGAGGCTCTGTTTAAAGAGGCTTCCGGAATATACGAGAAAAAGCTGGGCACAGAAAGCGTTAAGGTTGCTCTTGTGCGCAACAATCTTGGCGGTCTGTATTTCATGCAGGGAAAAGTGGCTCAGGCTGAGCCTCTGTTCCGTTGGTCCCTTTCCACGTTTGAGCGAGTATCGGGCAAAGACAGCTTGAATACAGCCAATTCGCTGGTAAACCTGGCTGAAGTTCTGCGTCTTCAAAAGCGATATTCTGAAGCTGAGCCGGTTTTGAAACGAGCGATTGCCATTTATGAGAATAAACTTGATAAAGACAGTCCCAATCTGGCAAATGCCTATAACAATCTGGCTCTCTTATGCCGTCTGCAAAACAGATTGGCAGACGCTGAGCCCTTTTACAAACGTTCAATAGCCATTTATGACAAATCAAGTGAAAATAAAGCCGGTCTGGCAAATGTTTTAAGCAATTATGCCGAACTGTTGCAAGCTACAGGACGCGCCTCCGAAGCTTCACAGATGCGTTTCCGCGCCCAGAACCAGATAGCACAGAAATAACAAGTAAAGAAGTAACGCGGATTTCTTCCTCTTTGCATATATAGAATAGATAATCCGGTATGATCTTTGAATCTATTTTCAAAGGTTGAAGCATCAATGAGCAAAAATAAAAAAGACTCGTCCGGGGAAGATAAGCGCCGCACTTATCGCATGACTAACGATGATGCTTCGGCTTATAAGGAAAAGCGCCGGGAGAAAGAAGATCTTTCCAATCCGGAATACTCTAGAGAAGACCGTCCGCGCCGTCAGGGCGGCGATAGATTTTCAGGTGGTGGCCGTGAAAAACCAGCCAATGTGCATTTGTTTCTTTCGCCTCGCATGCTTGAACTTGCTGAGCTTCTTGCCGACGAAGCCAAAATGTCCTCAAACAATTATTTAACTGAAGTGCTCAGATATGTTTTGACCAATCAGGCTGATCAAAAAGGAATGAGCCAGAAAAAATTCACAGGCGAATTTAAAAACGAAAATCAAAGAAGAACATCAAGATGGAGCCCGCCTGAAGCCTCAGACGAGGTAAGCGAAGAGTTACCGGAAGGCTCGATGGGTGAAGAAGCCATTGAATTAGAGGAAGTAGAAAAAGAAGAACGGCAAGAAAGAAAACCGCGTTTTGACCGTGAACGTAAATTTGAAGAAGACGATAGACGCCCCAGAGGCAGATCCGGTGGTTCCGGTTCAGGTGGATACGGCGGCGGCGGAAATGGTGCGCGTGGACGCGGCAGATCCGACGGCGACGGCGGCGGTAGTGGCGGTCGAGGAAGAACCGGCGGCTCCGGTGGTGGAGGCTATGGTGCAGGTCGCGGCAGAGCCGGTGGCGCCGGTAGTTCTGGCGGATACGGTGGCGGCGGCCGAGGCAGATCCGGCGGTTCCGGTTCTGGTGGTTACGGCGGTGGCGGTGCTCGCGGCAGAGCCGGTGGTTCAAGTTCAGGCGGCTACGGTGGAAGATCGCGTTCTCAGGGTTCAGGAGAAGGTGGCTTCGGTGGTGGCGGCGAAGGTTCCGGAGCCGGTCCGCGTGGAAGATCCGGTGGCTCTGGTGGTGGTTATGGTGGTGCCGGCGGTCGCAAAAGAACCGGTGGTTCCGGTGGCGGATTTGGCGGTGGCGGTGGTCGCGGCAGATCCGGTGGCGGTGGCGGATTTGGCGGCGGTGGTCGCGGCAGAGCCGGTGGTTCCGGCGGTGGCGCCGGACGTGGCAGATCTGGCGGCGGCAATCGCGGTCGCGGCAAGTAAGTAAATCTTCGATATGGAAGTAAAACCATATCTGAGATCAATAACTATAGACAAACCTAAAATTGCCTCCACGCAGTTTCCTTTCACTATTCCTGCTTTGAAATCACTAAAGGAAATGACTTTCCATCCGGATGTTACTTTCCTTGTGGGTGAAAACGGCTCGGGCAAATCCACACTACTTGAAGGCATCGCCAGTTGCATGGGAATTGGCGGTCTGGGCGGCACAGGCAATTTCAAACTGGAAGACAAAGAAGGAAGCTCTGATCTGGCTCAATATATAAAGAGCAAAAGAAGTTTTCAAAAACCGAAAGACAGATTTTTTTTGAGAGCCGAAAGTTTTTACAATGTGGCAGACTATCTGGACGACCTCTGGCGCGATCCCGATGCTGATACTACTAAATATCAAGTTTTCAAACGTTACGGTGGCAAGTCGTTGCATGAACAATCTCACGGCGAGTCTTTTTTATCGCTATTGCGCTCAGGACTGGGAGGAAAAGGTCTTTACTTATTTGATGAACCGGAAGCGGCTCTTTCTCCCAACAGACAATTGTCTGCTTTAGTTCGAATAGACGATCTTGTGAAAGTACAATCTCAATTTATAATCGCCACGCACTCACCAATCTTGATGGCATATCCCAATGCCAAAATTTATTTGTTCGATGATACCGGATGCCGCGAAATTGCATATGAAGAGACTGAACACTACAAAATTACAAAAGATTTTTTGAACAATTATCCACGCCGGCTCCAGATGCTGCTGGCACCAGAATCTAAAGATGAAGACGAGGCCGGAGATGCAGACGACTAATAAGCCTTATCTAAAATCTATTCATATTGAAAAGCCACAAGGAAAAGAAGCCAATCAGTTTCCTTTTACGATACCGGCTGTTAAATCAATTGACTATCTTGATTTTCACCCGGATGTAACATTTTTAGTTGGTGAAAACGGCT
>CAZEQP010000141.1:0-7296 GCA_964514345.1 uncultured Candidatus Obscuribacterales bacterium | reverse complement strand
GGTATATTATTTAATCTATGACTCAGTCTGCCGGATCCGAAACACGAATGACCTGCCCCAAGTGCGGCCTTGTTGCCGGAGCCGGGGTAACTTTGTGCCCCAAAGACGGGTCCACTCTGGCTGATTATTCCAAAGACCCTTTTGTCGGCAAAATAATCGAACAAAAATACGAGATTATTTCGCCCATCGGCGAAGGCGGGATGAGCGTCGTTTATAAAGCCAAGCATCTTTTGATGGACCGCTTTGTCGCCATCAAAATGATCCGACCCGAATATGCCACCATGTCGCAACTCATCGAGCGCTTCAAGCAGGAAACCAAAGCAGTAAGCTCGCTGCGCCACCCCAATATAGTTACCGTATTTGATTACGGCTTCTTGCCCGACCAGACGCCATTCTTGATCATGGACTATCTGGAAGGTACAGTTTTAAACAAGCTCATCAAAAAAGAAAAAACAATGAACTGGGAGCGAGTAATCGTCCTCTTCTCGCAGGCTTGTGATGCGCTTGCTCACTCGCACGAGCGTGGTGTGGTGCACAGAGATTTGAAACCATCCAACTTGCTTGTACGTCAGGAACTTGAAGGTGCAGAATCGCTCACCATTTTCGATTTTGGTATCGCAAAACTTTTGAACCCGGACGGCAAAAAACTCACCAATGTCGGTGAAGTATTCGGCAGTCCGCTCTATATGAGCCCGGAACAATGCTCCGGTGACATGATCGATCCTCGCACCGATGTTTATTCACTGGCTTGCGTCATATACGAAGCGCTGGTCGGTGTGCCACCACTGGTGGGGGCAAAGCCGATTGAAACAATCATGAAGCACATCAATGACACTCCGCGTCCATTGCGCGAAGTGCGTCCGGAACTGAACATTCCACCCAGACTGGAAGACTCGGTCATGACGGCTTTAAGCAAAGCACCAATCGACCGCCAGCCCAACATGATTACTTTTAGAAACGAATTGCTCTCAGTAGGCAATCTCAAACTAGTGGCAACCGGTGTCTCTGTCATGCTCGACCCCGAAGAAGTGCTTAAATACAATAACGCCGCAGCAGCCAATACAAATCCGGCGCCGGCACTGAATGCTCCTTATTTGCAGAATCCAAGCACATCCAATTCTGGAATGAGTCCTGCCGCTCCTGCCAATCCGAATGCTTCGGTCACAAGGGTGCCAGGTCTGCAAAGTGACCTGCAACAACAATCGTCACTGCAACCGCATTTGCAGATGCCTGTGGAAACCACTCCGCCACATATTACGGATCCTCCTCACATAAAAGAAAACCCGACCATCCAGCCTGCCGAGTTGGAACAGAATCCTTTTCAACCGATTCCACTGCCACCGGAAATAGTATCATCCAGCGAACTGCCGATTGTTGACCCAAATCAGAAGAAGGATTTGAGCGATCAAAAAACTTCAAAAAAAACAGTCGTGGTGCAGAAGAAAAGTCCTCCCGCCTTTTTGGTACCATTGATAGTGGCGCTAATTGTCCTGGGCGGAGTTGGCGGATATCTGGTGGCACACCCTGAAGTCTTGCAAGGCTCCAAAACCGAAAAGAACGAAACTACTGAAACAAACAATTCTGACATTGGACAGACATCGGGCATAATCGATGTAGGTGCTCAAGCAAGATTCTTAGAAAAGGCTCGTCTTCAAGATTTTCAGAGCCTCTCTTTAGCTTTGAAAGAATTTCCCGACGCAAAAGTGGAAGCACATGGTGGTGTGCCACTACAGACAGATATTCCGTTTAAGTCAAAAATCGAGCCCAACAATTTCCATGCCATATTCCAGGAAATCGTGCCGGCTCCCAAGTCTGTCCAAATAGGTCCTGCAGTTATTCCACTGACTCAAAAGTTGTATAAAAACAGCGACAAAATTAGCCGCATAAAACAAATCAGTCCCGGATTCAGCGCCGAAGGCGTCAGCCTCTCCATGGTCCGAGTTGATCTAACTGGCGGTGAACCAGAACAGTACATGCTTTATATCTGGGACGATAATATGACGCTCGTTTGTCAGATTGCAAAAGATAAAGCCACCAGATTTGAAAAGATTCAAAATGTTATGAAAGAAGTGCTTCCTATTGTCGTTGAAGACATGAAGGAAAAAGAAGGCAATCGCGAGACCGCAGAAGCGAAGAAAGCCGAACAAGCCGCCAAAAGCGTAGAACAACAGAAGTAACTCTTTCTTTCTTGACAGCCGCTTCGATGTATAAAATATGGTATTCTTGAAAATCTAGACTCAACGAGTCGTCTTCCCGCGGGCAAGTGGCGGAATGGCAGACGCGCTAGACTTAGGATCTAGTGTAGCAATACGTGGAGGTTCAAGTCCTCTCTTGCCCAGGCTCTACATCTCCGCCGAAAGGCGGATTTTTTTTGGCCAATCAAGACTTCCATAGATAGTGGTATCAAAACGGCACTGTGCCAGTCTGGTTATAATTAGTATCTCATGATTAGACTTACGCTAATTCTCTGCTCTCTTCCATTAATACTGTTTTTCAATTGCTTGATATTGCCAGCAATTGCTCAAAATCATCGTCTTCCACCCAAATTCGATCCAGAAACCAGATCTTATGTTTATCCTCAACAGCACAACACGACCGGTCTCAGCGATCCGGTATACCAGGGTAATTTTCAGCTAAGCACCGGCATACACGTTGATGAGAAGTTAATGAATGTCTCGCAAGCTGCAAACGACTTAGATTTCATACTCAATCAAGCCGCTACCAATATGAGTTCCTGCCTTAAGATTGACGAGCAGCAACAACGAATTACCAATGATTACAAGACTCTAGATTCAAATCGTTCCGGCAAAACTGTAGCAAATAAATTCAGACAGAGCGAGGCTTTAATAAAGCAAGCGAAAACTGAGTTTGAAATATACAAAAACAACCGAACTCGCTCTCATGACGCCTATGACCCACACCTGAGAGCAGGTAACGAATTGCTCAAACAGGCGCGAGATTCACTGAGAAACACGCGCCCCATTGTCGATTTACTCTGGAGAGCGGCTCAGGGCATTACAGAGGCAGTTAAACAACTTGCAAATTTGACTAATGAAGCGCCATCACTTCCACTAGCTTCAAAGACACCAGTCGCGCCCTCAACCACATTCAATACTCCGTTAAACAACCAGCTGAAAAATCAAGATCCTCAGAAGACAGAACAAGGATTTACTAAAGATGATGTCCAACACCCTAACCTAGATCAGAAACTTGGAGTATTCTTCGATTCGTTAAAACGAAGAATGTTAAACAAGGTAGTAGATCCAACAGAAAGATTGGAAATAATCGAAAACTTGAGCGAAAAGTTCATTGGCATCGGAGAGGGACTTACCGAAGCCAAAGACGAAGTAAAAAAGAGCGCAGCAGCAGCTTTTGTAGCAGCCGTGCAACAGACAGAAGCGTTTAAAAAAGATCCTGTTGGTACCATGGAGGCAACAAAGAAAGCAGCCAACGCATTTGGCACCAGCCTGGCTAATTCAACGATACATGCTTTGGACGAAGCAGCAAAGGACAGTGGCTCCTTCGATAGATTACTGAAAACAAGCATTGTTAAAGTAGCTGAAGCTACTGAAAATTACTCATCACTTCCGGCAAGAGAACAAGGAAAAATCCTTGGTAAAACTCTCTTCTCTTCAATAAATCCCTCGGGAAGCCTGGAGGGAGGAAAACTGGCTGGACAAGCCTTTAGTAGAGCGACAAATGTCATTAAGCCACATATGGCTCAACTTAATTCAGAGCTCAATATTCTAGCCGCAACTGGAAAAGAAAAGCTGCTGGCCGCTCAAGCAAAACTGGACCATTTAGCTAGCACCATGGGTCGTAGCCAGAAACCAGTACTTGCTGCAGTGGGACCTTCTATGCCGACTGGTCCGCCCAGAACTTCGGCACTAGATGACCTTTACAGCTTGATGGTTAAGAATGAGGGTTCAGCCGGTGGTCCTGGCAAAATCAATCGACCTGATATCACGCTTTCTGCCAAAACGAAGAGTAATTTCACAACCACAACCATTAAACCTGGTACTAAAATTGGTTCTATTGTTGCCGATGAAATGCCAATAAACGAAGGGTGGGCGCTAGATGGACAAAAAGTCTCAGATCGCCTGGAATGGCCAAAAGGTTGGAGAAAACCATCCAGAGGTGAATTCTTAGCCTCCAATGGTAAACTTTATTTTCGACCGGATGAAGCTGCTCAAGCTTATCTACAATTGGATAAAGATGTGTTGATTCCATTCGTACGAGGCGTACCAGATTTGGAGGCATTCACTATAGACAGAGCCACTCATACTTATATTTCCAATCCTCCGTTAACGGGATTGCACTTAAAAGACAGGCCGCTTTATATTCGTGACATTTTGAATCAAAATAAGGAATTTAGGGGAATGAAAACTGATCAAGAATTAGCAAACTGGCTAAACTCCAGTAATCATAGAATTCATCATTTTCACAATGCTGATAAAAGCAAAGATTTATATCAGATAGTGCGTAGAGATGTTCACGAGTTTTTTGGACACCACGGACCAGCTTCTGAAATGAGAAATAAACCACAATGACGAGTAAATCGAAAAAACCAGCACTGCACCCGTGTAGCGATGATTACATATCTTGCTCAAGTCAAGATATCAAGGAAATCGAAGAACTGCTTGATGGCAAATTGCCGGATGACTATAAAGAGTTTGTCCAAAAATACGGTTGGTCTTTTTATGTGCCATCATCAATGGTGACATCGATTGAAGAAGCACCAGCAGGAATGAAGCTACCTGGTGAAGATTTTCTTGTACCAATCAGCAATTTCTATGGTGGAGAATATAAAGGAATCAGCCTACTCAATCGAATCGCTTCACATCCATTTTATGATTATTTTCCCAAACAAATGCTTGCCATTGCCGATGATTTGCATTCAGATCAATATCTACTCAATCTGTCTGGAGACAACCAGCATAAGATTTATTTCTGGTATCGAGACGGATTGATAGAACCGGAGTTTTATGAAGAGGACGGATTAGATGTGCCGGCTGACTGGCAATACAAGAACATGATACTCGTGGCCAACTCATTTTCGGATTTACTTAATCGTATTGTGCCGGAACCTGAGTTTTAGCTCAGACATATCCTGCGGTCTATCGATATCCAGCGCAGCATCTTCAAATTGAAGTGAAATAACTTCTGTAGTGCTTTCGATTATTTTTTTAGCACCACGATCACCGGACAAAGCAAGCAACTGCTCGAAGTATTTGGCTGGAAAAATAGCAGGTATACCGGATGTGTCTCCGTAACGACAGGCAATTATCGAATCAGGATTCTTGCGCGATAACTCGCTCAGTGAGTCTATAACACTAGAATCTACTGCCGGTTGGTCGCATGTCATCAGTAGAAGGTGAGAACAGCCGCGTTGTATTGCGTATTTGACGGCGCACTTGATAGATGATGAAAGCCCTTCGCTCCAAGAAGTATTTTCAATAATTTCGATGGAAGTGTTCAATCTGCTCTGACTTTTGATTACTTCCAGATTACCACCTAATATAGTGGCGGACAGTTTGATGCTTCCAAGTGCTGACTGAGCTCGTTCAAGAAGATTTTGCCCCCTATATTCAACCAGTTGCTTGGGACTACCGAGACGACTTGAGGCCCCTGCGGCAAGAATAGCTGCGCCCAAAAGATATTCAGTCTCGCGCTCATGAATGGCTCCCTGTTTATCACGCAAATGAGAATTTGCCCTGTCTTGAGCGACACTTTGAATTTCAGACAGTATAGATAAAGCAATTTCACCAGGAGTTTCGGCTGCCAGATCCAAACCGACTGGAGCAAAAACAAAAGATTTGGACAAGTCAATTATTTTCTGAGATCTCGCTCTCGGTCCCAATATACCTAGATACTTCAATTTGAGTTCTTCTGATTTTTGCAGAATTGCATTTACTACAAGTTTGTCTAGATTTAAGTCGTGAGTCATTATCACAAAATATTCTCCACTCACAAGTAGAGTCAGGTCCGAAGAATCACGCAGGACTTTTCTATTATGACGCCGCACTTCGAATCCAGCCAGACTTGCCATACTCTCCAATATGCAAGCGTCTTCAGAATCACCGAATATAGTGATGCTTAACGGTTTTTCCAGAAAGTGAACAAAGGCTTTACAAGCACCATAAGGAGTATCAATCACAACAAATTTGCTTCTTCGGCGCTCAAGTGATTCTGACATTTTTGCATGAGCGTCTTTCAATAGAGCTGGCAATTTGTTTAGATCAAACCTATCTCCAGCCTTTATCAAAAACCTGTCATAAAGTTCTGCCGGACTTTCCAATATCAAAAGTGTTACAGATGAAGAGGCTTGCATCAGTGAGTTTTGTACGAACTCGATAACGGCAGGACTCGATGTCTTGGTAATCGGTTCCACAAAAATCTCAACATCGCCACCACAACCAAATGGAAATCCGCGCACTTCATCGTCAAGGCTCAAATCGTATTTCAATAAAAAAGGATCGGTGGTGCCACTGTCTAATCGGCAGGCAATGTCTTTTTCTAAACAGCCGGCAGAGATGCTGCCCCGGCAGGCACCATCGTCGACAATGAGAGCCATGGCTCCTGCGCTGCGATAAGAAGGTCCGTGAGTGTTTACTAGTGTCGCCAGAGCAAGTCGGTTACTACCGTCTTTTTGCTCATTCCATAGCTCAATGATTTGTCTCAGTTCGTGCATATTAAGCCTTGATCAAATCTTCTATACGGATTGGCAGATCTCGCACTCGAACACCTGTGGCATGATAAACGGCATTGGTGGTGGCAGCGGCAAATCCGGCGATGCCAATTTCACCTATGCCGCGGGCGCCGTATGTGTTCAAGTCGTCATTTTCAAATTCTAGAAAATGTATATCCAATTCTGGCACATCAGCATTGACCGGCAGCATGTAATCGGCAAAGTTGCTGTTCAAAATGGCACCGCGGGTAGGTTCATAATATCCGGCTTCAAAAAGAGCCATGCCCATTCCCATAACGATGGCACCTTCTATTTGATTGCGACCGGCTTTGGGATTGAGTATTTTGCCTGCGTCGATGACTGTTATCACTCGGCTCACTCGAAGCCTGGCTAATTCAGGCTGCCAGGTCACTTCCACAAAGTGGGCGCCGTATGAGTGCCTTGATTCTGTGGGCTTGCCACCGAACGTGCCTTCGCTTTCGCCTTTACCCATGATAGATTTGAAATTGCAATCGTTCATGAGTTTGTCAAAATCAATTTGCTCGCTTCCGTCTTTTTTGCTGACTTTTCCACCTTTGAAGACTAACTGCGAAACTTCCTGTTGGAAG
>CAZEQP010000140.1:0-7301 GCA_964514345.1 uncultured Candidatus Obscuribacterales bacterium | reverse complement strand
ACGTCCCGCCATCGCCACACACACACAGACAAACTCTCAATGCCAATCACTTTTTCAAAAACACTCATTCACATGTGCAAACAAAAAGGCGTAAAACTGATTGTAGTAAATATGCCTCTGTCCGATTCCAATCGCGGTATCATGCCCGACGGCTTCTACGATGCATACATCAAAGAGGTCAAATCGCTTGCTCAAGCCGGTGGAGCTGATTTTGTAGATCTCGGAGCCAATCCCCAGTTTGTGCGCATGGACTACTGGGACACCGCACATATGAATCACACAGGCGGCTACAAACTTGTAGACATGCTTGCACCAACCATCAAAAAATATTTGCCTTAAAAACCACCATGGAGAGAAATCTCTATTTCACTCAAGCTGTTCTTGATCAAAGTCTTTTTGATCGTTTAAATAAATTGCGGCGGAAACTGGGTTTTGAACCTATAGATCGGACATCTAATTTTGAAAACAGCGTTTGGATTATTTTAGACAACAAATCAAAAACTGATCTTGGCTATATTCGAATCGTGCCTCATTCAGACAATGATAGAGAAATCGGATTTGTACTTTTGCCTGATTTTCGCGGGCAGAAAGTAATGAGTCATGTTTTGCCTGATTTTGTGAAAGATTTGAATGAACATCTATACTCTGAAACATCAGAGGAAAATGAAGCAGCCATCAAGATTTTAATGAAGAGCGGTTTCGTGCCAACCGAAGCGAAAACCGAATTCCACACCACTCCATCCGGCCAGCAAGTGCGAACAATAGCTTTTCGTTATTTAGGCTGCATCATATAAAAAACAGCGCCGGCGATAGCAAGGACTAGTATGATTACAAACATAACCATATTCATTGCGCCCTGGCTCTCCATCTGGTTTGACGTCTGACGCATATGGCTTAAGGTGGGGCTTGAGCGTTGCATATCTTCAGTCATTTTCTTTTCGCGCATCTGTTTCATTTGTTCGCGCTGCGCTTCCAGTTTATCCATGGCTTGCTTGTGTGCAATTTCTTTTGCCGCGATTCGTCCGATGACATCAGGCAATTGAGCTCGAACTGTTTTATCATCAAGAAAATCGACGGCACCTTTATTCATCGAACTTTTTACCAGAGCACCATCCAGTGTTTCATTGCTCACCAAAAAATGAGTTTCGGGAAAATGTTGTTTGAGTTCGCTCAGTAAATTCAAACCCGCCTCCGGGTCCGGTGCAAGTTCAATCCAGACCAGCTTTGGATGCAGCTCAGCCATTTTGTCCGCTGAATTCTGGCGAGTCGATGATCCCACCAAATTGAGATCCGGGCACTCAGTGACAATGATTTCAAGCTGACCCAATTTGCCATCAGTAAGATCACACACAATAAGAGTGGACAGGTTCAAGACACGTTCCTCACATTTTCTTGTTTATTAGTGTAAGGGCTTGACTACCCGATTGAGCAGATTTAGTGCCGCTGAGGCTACCCTGCCGACTTCTATTTGCGATATGCAGCGCAAATCATCGTTTTCCTGGGCACAATGCCAGGTTTCCCAGTAGGAGGTTTTTTCAAATTGCTCCTGCCCCCGAAAATCAAGGCGAGAATTAAAACCTTCACTCAGTTCTCTTATAAGACACTGAGAAAGACATTCCGGGGCGATTAAGCAAGAAACATGATCCAGTTCTCTTCTAAAAATGCTGTTGTATCGAAAAAGCATTACTGTGGGTATTCTTTGATTCACAGCCAGATGACTCAAGCCTGTGTCCACCCCGACCACTAATTTGGCGCTGGAGATAATGTCCAGTGCCTGCTCCAGATCAGGCGTTTCTATATGCTTCAAGCCTATTTGACATACATCCAGCACAGCCTTGCATTTATCTTTTTCACCCAGAACAATTGTTTCCATACCGTCTTTTTTGAACAGCTCAGACAACTCCAGCCAGTGTTTAGCCGGCCAACATTTCATCGAACCGGCTGAACCGGGAATAAAAATTGCCTTGTTTTGAGCTTGCCGGACAGGCTCAAACAATAGCGGGGAGCAAATAATGTTCGGATAAGTGATGCCCAGATCTTTGCTTATCTCTTCAACGATATCGCCTATCAGGTAATTTGGATATACCCTGGCAAACTCAGGAGAGCCCCATATATATTCAGTCTGCAGCTTGTGCTCCCTCAAGTTGAAATATTTGTCGCCGGTATTCATTTTTGCCGGGTCAAAGTCCATTTCATCAAAAGTGCCAGCCAGACCGGAAATTCTGTGAGCCAGTCCATGTTGTGCCGCAGAGCGCATTATCAAATACGTGGGCACCCCTGTGGCGATAAGACCTCGCAAAGCCGGCAGGGAGACTATTAAGTCTCCCAGACCACGGGCTATAGGAGCTAAGTAATAACTGCTCAAAATTTTTTCTCTTTTCTCCGCTTGGCACTCTGCATTATTGGCTTTATCGTATAAACTTGATTTTACAAGGACTTTTTTACTTCATGGAACAAACCAAAGAACTTATGGACGCCCATAGCGCGGAAGGCAAGCCGGTGCGAGCTTTGATCCTTCCTGGAGGCGGCGGTCGTGGAGCTTATCAGGTCGGTGTTATCAAAGCATTATATGAACATGGCATCGATTTTGATATGGCATTTGGTACCAGTATCGGTGGAATCAACGCCACACTCCTGGCGCAAGGTCAGTTGAAACGTCTGGAAGAACTCTGGTGCGGTATCCGCAGTCATGACATTTTTTCACTGCCTTCGGCTCCTCAGATTGGCAGATTGATTCTTGGACATAAACTCGGTCTGCTTGATACCAGCCCGCTTGAAGCACTGCTCAGACGCGAAATGGATCTGAATAAACTTAAAAAGAGCAATATCAAGATTGGCTGGTGCACTACCGATTTGTGCAGTCTGGAAACTCGTTTCATAACGATAGACGATATATTTTCCACCAACGAATTGATGGATGTTTTGATGGCCACTTCAGCCATACCAATGGCTTTTCCGCCCCGGCATATCCACGGAACCGGTTTATGGGTGGATGGCGGTCTGGTGCGCAACACGCCAATGGAAATGGCAGTGAATCTGGGGGCGGACGAAGTTTATATGGTGCTTTTGCATCCTGAGCAAATTAATGTATGTCCTGTCAACATGTTTGAAGTGCTGGTGCGTTGCCTTGATATAGTCCTGGATGCTTCCGCCCGCAAAGAAGTCCATTCTATCGAGCTTTACAACAGACTTATAGCAGGCGGCTCAGAAGAATCCAGAGGACGTAAAAACGTTAAGGTAAGAGTCTTCCAGCCCCGCAAGCCTGTTAACACCACTCTTTTAGAAATAGACCCGGAACGTTCGCGTAAATTGATAATGCAGGGCTACAGTGAAGGATGCGAATTGCTCGACCTTTACGCTAAAGCTGATCAAGTCCAGGTTTAAATTAACTGCTTAATATTGAAATCCATTTCTGCGAATATGAATCATTGATTCAAGATCCCCATTCAGCATGCTGCCGTCTTTCACTTCTCCCAAAATGAGATTGTGATCTCCGGAATCTACTACATTTGCCACTTTGCACAATAAATAACCTATTGCTTTATTGAACACTGGCGGTCCTTCATGACCTTCAAGACGATCCAGACCGGAAAAGCGGGCATGAGCTTCTTCCGGTGTTTTCACCGGTTTGGCAAAATTCTTGAATATGTCCATATTTTCTTTGGAAAGTATATTTACGGCAAACTCAGAGCCGACGGTCATAAGACCGACTATATGTCTGCTTTTGTTTACCGCCACTGAAACACAAGGAGGTGCAAAAGAACTCTGTGAGATCCAGGTGGCCAGCATGCCGTCTACTTCTTCACCGTCTTTAGTGGTGACTATATAAACCCCGTTTGCCACTTTGCCCAGAGGTGGTCCCACTTTTTCTTTCAAATCACTTTCACTAAGTGTGGTGCTCATTAGTTTGGTTATCTCCTTGTAGCTAGAGCTTTGTCCGATGTTTTGTCTTGCGGATCTTGCGACTTTTCAATAGTTTTGTCCGAAGCTTCACCCACCTGCTTTTTTAGACCCTTTTTCCTCCGTCCATACCAGATCATAATAGACTTAGCCAGTCGGCTTGAGTCGTGATAATGCCCTGAGTTGGGACCGATTAGAATACCAGTGACAGGCTCCACTCCAAGCGCCTTCAAGCGTTCTGCATCAAATCCGACTACTTGATAAGGAGTATTTTCAGATAGAGGCGGTGCTTTTTTATTTATCAAAACACAGTCCAATAGAGGCAGAATTACTTCACCCTCAGTTGTAGCCGACTCCGAGTAATTAGCATGTTGCAATATGGCCGAAACATGGTCTCCCACTGTGTAGCCCAGTGTTTCTCCCACTTGTGTGAGAATATTGCAAACATAGATTTTTTTTGCTTTGGACTTTCTTATCGCTTCACAAATTCCCGGCACCAGCAAATTTGGAATAATCGATGTATAAAGACTTCCGGGCGCAATTACCAACAATTCGGCCTGACTGATGGCGGCAAGCGCGTCAGGAGTAGCTGACAGGTTGGAAGGCTCCAGTCTGAGCTTTTTGATTCTGCCGCCCGCTTCGGTTATATGCGACTCTCCTTGAATCACTCTGCCGTCTTCAAGTTCGGCCACAAGCTGGATGGCTTCAAGCGTTGAAGGAAGCACACGACCACGCATATTGAGCACGCGTCCTGCCACTCTGACCGACTCTACAAAATCGCCTTTAGTCAAAGTGTATAAAGCTGTCAAAAATAAGTTTCCGAAACTGTGCCCTTCCAGTCCGCCGCCCGCTTCAAATCTATAATTGAAAAGCTCGGTGACAAGTGTTTCTTCATCAGCCAGGGCGGTGATACAGTTGCGAATGTCACCAGGCGGCAAAACTCCAAGCTCGGCTCTCAATCTGCCTGAACTGCCTCCGTCATCACCGACGGTGACTATCGCAGTAATGTTGTTGGTGTATCTCTTCAAGCCCCGCAACAAAGTCGGCAATCCGGTTCCGCCTCCGATAACTGCAACTTTAGGTCCCCGCTCCAGGTGCCGGCGTCGGTACAAAACGTCTGGTATCGATTCACTTCTGTTTCCGTATGCTTGAACAATTGAAACAATCATACGAATAATTGCCACTCCCACAACCACTCCGCTCACACTGATGAGCACTATGCCGCTGGCTCTGTGAGGAAGTACATCGGCTGCATGCTCAAGCAGTTCGCGCAAAAACAAACCGGTGACTGTAATTGGGTGGTATCCCAGAAGAAGCAAAATTCCTATGACAATGCCAATAATGCCGAGCATCAGGATCACGATCCAGCGCTTCAAGCCTGGCAGCATCATCGTTCTGAAACGGTAGAGAAAACCTTTTTTCATCTGTTTATTTCCACCGTTCCCGCCATATCCAGGTTACTATGTTTTTTCACAACCTGGAAATCGGGAAATTCTTTTTTCAATCTTTTGAATAGACCTTCCACCATGGCGGCTGAGCGGTGCTGTCCGCCTGTGCAACCAATAGCCACCACAAATTTGTTCGACTTGCCTGCCAGCACCGCCGGCAGTGCACACTTAATCAGTCCGACAAGATTTTCCATGGTTTTCAACGCAGGATCTTGAGTCAAAACATAGTCTTGAACAGGCTTATCCAGCCCAGACAGCGGACGGAGATTTTCCACCCAGTAGGGATTGTCCAGAAAACGAACATCCAGAATGAGATTGGCGCTTGGCGTTTTGTTGTGCTTATATCCAAATGAAATAAGCTGAATTTGCGGAATCGCTGGCGAATTTATCAGATTTTCGGACATTGCCGCTTTTAGCCCACCATGGACTTGCTTTTAGCTGTGTTTATTACTTGGCCGCCGCTTTTTTCTTCTTTCAATTGAGCTTCCAGTTGCTCAACGTCGCCTTCACCAAGACCTTGTTTTGCCATTTCCAGGTCACGCTGGATGGTAGAAACGGCTTTGTCTATGAACAACTCGCCGTCCAGATGATCCATTTCATGCTGGATTGCCCGGCAAAGCAAATTGTTTTCGGCTTCCAGTTTCATATCCTGTCCGTTCAGGTTCTGGTATCTGACCACTATTTTGCGAGCCCGGCGCACTTCAAAATATACCCCTGGAAAGCTCAAACATCCTTCCTGACCCGTCATTTCGCCTTCTTTGCTCATAATGACCGGATTAATGAAGACGATAGGTCTGCGCGGGTGTTCTTCACTGCCGGCATTGACATCAATGACCATAATTCTCTTGGAAACACCCACCTGGGGAGCAGCCAGACCGACACCGTCGTATTCATACATAGTGTCGAGCATGTCTTGAGCCAGCTTGCGTACCGACTTATCAAAAATTGTAATCTTCTTATTGGTGGCTTTCAGCACCGGGTCGGGATAATATCTAACTTTGAGCTTGGCCATTGCCATGTCGCCTCATCAACAAATTGTCTTCTTTGCCGATAATACCATAATCTTGACAATAAGACATCAAAATAGGCTTCTTATCTACATTCATGAACGTTAGAACTTTGAATAACTTATATAAAATCGCTATATTTTTGACCTCAATTTTGATTTTTTGTATTTCATCGGCAGAAGCTTCCGACTGGGGATATGAAGATGAAGCTAAGTCAAATTCAAAACCGGCCGAGATTCAAAAGATACAAGAGATTCAGCCTCAAAAGGCAATTCCGGGCAAACTGAAACCGGATACAAAAGCGACCAAACCTTCAACAATGACGCCGGCTGCACAAAAGCCCCCCACCGCAGTTCAATCCTGGCTTGAACTTCTTGGTCTAATAAGTCAAAGCAGCGCCGAACTTCCTGAGAAGTTCAGCGCCGACAAGCTTTCATCTCAGCTGCAAGGTGACCAGGGCGAACGTTTTAGAAAAGTGCTCGCCGAGCATATTCAGGACGCCGAGGTGGCAAAGATTCAGAATTACTGGGGACAGTTGAAGCCTAAACTGAACGATATGGACCAGAGAGACAATTATAGACTGCTCTTGCGCGCACTTTTGCGCATGAAGGCGGCAAAAATGGAAGATTCAAATCCGATTAAAGATGTAATTCTGGAAGCTCTGGGACCTGATCGCATAGCTATTTCAGGCAACACATCATTAAGCGAAGACGCCATTGGCGCATATACCGACATGACCTGTCTTTTGTATGAGAAAACTCATCCAGGAAAAACTGTGGACGCCGACGATAATCGAGAAATATTTGCCCAGCTGGTGCGTAACAAATTCGAACAGGCGCCTACTGAAGCAGACAAAAAAGCTATGAACGCCTTTCCTTTGACCTGGTCTATATTTCGCATTTTGTACACAAACGCCTCTGAAGCCGAAAGAGACAAAATGTCCAGA
>CAZEQP010000139.1:0-7397 GCA_964514345.1 uncultured Candidatus Obscuribacterales bacterium | reverse complement strand
TTCAGTCCTACCTGCTCAAATGATTCGGGCGCATCTGGCCCTTACCCGCAGCCGTACTTATTTCAGTGGTAGCCACACTGCCTCCTTCCGTCCAGCTGGTGCATTGCTGCAGTCCGGCCCCTTATCCGCTTATATTTGCGGCCAATCTATGCATGGTCCATGCCTGGGTACCTGTCGACCAGTTTTTCTTTTCGTTCAATCCGCCGTCCTGGTCAATATCAAATGAAATCTTCTTCTATCTGGCACTGCCTTTGATACTGATGTTTTGTCGTGCCGGAAGTTTCATAAAACTGGCAATTCCGCTTTCAATCTCATTTTTGATAATAATATTTTTGTGTCCGTTCGCCAATGCAATGCATCTACCTATGGCAGACCCTAATAGTCTCAGTCTTCAAGCCTTAATTGGAGTGAATCCACTGGTTCGTATTTTTGATTTTATTCTGGGTGTGATTTTCGGGACTTATTTCAGTCAAAACAAAGACAAGCTGCAAAACTCCGTTTCTCCGCTGAACGCCACTTTCTGCGAACTGGCTTCTCTGGCTTTTGTTCTGCTTATGGTTTTGAATACATCTTTTATAGCTGAGAATCTGAAACATTTCTGGCTCGCAGGTGAAGCCGGATCTTACTGGTTGCGCGAATCCGGTCTGGTAGTCCTGCCTTTTGCTCTTTTGATATTTTCCCTGTCTCTGCAAAAAGGAATTTTATCCAAAATATTGTCCGCACCGCCACTGGTGCTATTGGGCGAAATCAGTTTCGCTCTTTATCTCTGTCATTTTCCCTTGATCAAGTTTATCTATAGTTACTATCCCGAGCAGCGCAGCCTTATTAGTTTCGTGCTGTTTCTTGCCATTTTGTTTTCGATTAGCTTTCTCAGCTTCAGTCTGCTTGAAAGTCCCGCCAGAAACTATTTCGCTCATCTGGCCGATTCAAAGAAACTCGAACAAGTATCGGCTTCAAGACTGAAAAAACACATCATTCCTGTTTCTGTAGCATCAGTAATTTTATTCGTTTCTTGTTTGATTTTCACTAGCAGAGTAGCTTTAGACCTTCCTATAGAACAAGTACGTTTACTCTCACAATCACCTGAAGAAAGAGCCCGAATCACAGAGATAAGAGACGGTCTAAAACTTCTTGAACAAAATTTGAAAGACAGTTACGATGGCGACAAATCAGTTTCACTCATCTGGGAGTCCACAATAAATCAAATGCTGGACTATTCAGTCCTGGTCCAACTGAGCGATAAATCCGGACATCTAATTCACCAGCAACAATTACCTGTGGCATGCCATACACCATCCAGGATAAAAGACCAGGTATGGCGGCAGGATATATATTTACCTCGAAGGGCTTGCGAAGAAGCCCACCTCATCACCGTCACGGTCGAAGGCACAAATACTCCAATCGTTATTCAGAAGCGCTAGGCGCTCCACCGCCTTCTGTGCCGCCTTCACCAGGTTGACCTGAACTTTGAGTAGGCATTGAAACATTGCGGGTCCAGGTGGCGGTGGAATTTTTGGTTGTGTTTTTCACCACCAGAGACATGACCTGAGCTTTATACATCAGGTCTTTGACCGGATCCATAATTTTAAATCGCAGACTGGGATCGCTCAGTTGAGTATCGACGGTAAGCTCGACTGGACCGTTGAAATTGATATCGGCAGGACCGGCACCGCCTTGCTGGTTCCAGGTCAAAGTGCCTTTAGCCCCAATAGCAGTCATACTTTCTTGAATTTTTGCCGCCACCATTTGTCGGGCTTGCATCGGGGTAATCTTTGCAAGGGGGTCTTCCTGCACAGGTCCACGATTCATCACTTTGCCCACCCAGCTGGACTGAGCCATCCAGAAAACAAATATGCCGCCCAGAAAAATGATTACCAGAACAGGCATATAATTAGCCTGGCTTTGTTTTTGAGACTTGGCGAATAATGAACTGCCGCGCTTTGAGCCGCCTTCGGAAATTCTTACTTTCTGTTTTGTTCCGCAAGAAGGGCACTCCTCTTCATATCCGTGCAATGGAACCCGACAGGCTGGACAATCGTACATAAAGACCTCGGCAGAATCAGCTGAAAATAATATCTACTCTATCAGATAAGACAAAGCCTGAAAACCTGATTTCTTGCCGCAAAAGTGAATATGGGTTCTCCCACATATTTTGGACCCCTCTTTTTATGTGGGAGAACCCATATTTGCACACTCAAAACCGTCACTTATGGGATTTGACACATATTTGGTCAGCTGAAGACCGAATGGTCTGTCTCTCCTGAGTTCACTTCGGAACCGACAGGTCCCTCAATATGGAACCAGGAGGTCCTTCAACAAAGTTTTCAAAAGCCTGACCCAGGTAACCTTACTGCTGGATTTGCCCTATTATTGAAGATTGGAAAAAACACTCTATTTTGGAAGCCGAGCCATGGTGAAAGAAAAGCTGGAAAAACATATAGCCAAAGCCTATGAGCTGGCTTGCGATGCAGGGGCATTCAGCCCAGTCTCTGACTCTGACAAGACTTGTCCGGAAGTCATCTTCATTGAAAAGCCAAAACAAGAGTCTCACGGCGATTTTGCCTGCGGCGTTTCGCTCAAACTTGCCCGTCATTTGAAACTGGCACCAATGAAAATCGCTGAAACGTTGAAAGACTTCATTCAAAAGGTCGGCACCAATGGCAGTGGCACTTTCAAAGTCGAAGCGGCTCAGCCAGGCTTTTTAAATTTCCAGCTGGACAAGTCATTTTTATCAAACATACTTTTCCAGATTGCAAAAGAAGGGGTTGATTTCGGCAGAGGCAAACCAAACGGCAAAAAAATCCAGATAGAATATGTATCGGCAAATCCCACAGGTGGTTTGCATATTGGACATGGACGCAATGCCGTTTTGGGCTCCAGCCTTTCCAATCTGCTCGAGTTTGCCGGCTGGAAAGTGGACCAGGAGTTTTATATAAACGATTGCGGCGAGCAGATAAATAAGCTGGGACTGAGCGCTTATGCTTGCTACCAGAAAAAACTCGGCAAGCAAGTCGAATATTCGCAAGACGGATATCCTGAAGAGTCGCTGTCTCCATATGTCGATCTGGCGATGAAGAACTTTACGCCTGAAAAGCTGAAAACGCCAGAATCACTGGCAGATATCGTCAAAGAATATATCAGAGCCGACCAGGAAAAACTGTTATTGGGTCTGGGGGTCAAATTCGACAAATGGTTCTCTGAAACAAGCCTGCATAAAGACGGCAAAGTGGAAGAAGCATTAAATCAAATGGCGAGCCTCAATTTCACTTACGAATCAGAAGGTGCTTTCTGGCTCAAGGCAAAAGAACTGGGCGATGAACGCGACCGGGTTTTGAAAAAATCAAACGGCGCGACCACTTATCTGGCTAATGACGCCGCCTATCATCTAAATAAGTATAACCGCGGTTATGACCTGATGGTCAATATCTGGGGAGCCGACCACCATGGGCAGGTGCCCGGACTGAAAGCGGTGGTAAAAGCTCTGGGAGAAGATTCTGAAAAATTAGACGTTCTGCTCACCCAGATAGTTAATCTTAATCGTGACGGCAAACCGGTCAAAATGTCGAAGCGGGCAGGCACAGTGGTTATGCTCGACGAAGTTATAGAAGAAGTCGGAGCCGATGCTGTCAGATATTATCTGGCTGAATCCAATCCCAACAATCCTATAAATTTTGACCTGGAACTGGCTAAAAAAACCAGTAAAGACAATCCCGCCTTTTATATTCAGTACGCCCATGCCCGCTGCTGTTCCATCATTAAAAGAGCCGGCGAGGAGTATTTGGATTCAGAAACAGGAAAAATGAATCCGCCTCGTGTAACCCCTGCGCAAATGCAGGAAATAGAGCAAGCTTACGGCAAAGACGAGCATTTGTTCGACCATTTGTTCGATGATCAGACTGAAAATCCGGAAGCTTTTGCCGCTCAGAAAAAACTGGTTCTTTCGCTGGCCAAATTGCCCGATGAAGTGGAAGAAGCGGCAAAAGTGATGCAGCCCGGACGTATTGCCCGCTACACATATGAAATAGCCTGTGATTTGCAGCGCTTCTACGAGGTTTCGCGCGTATTGAGCGAGGATTTATCAGTAACAAAATCACGGCTCGGGCTGATAATGGCTACCAGGCAAGTACTGGCAAATACCCTCAAAATAATAGGTGTTTCGGCTCCTGAGCGCATGTAAAATGCGGCTGAAAATAAATAGAGTTAGGAAGCAACTTCCGCATTTTCCTTGTGAATGCTAGGCTAGAACAAGAAGTACATGCTTAATGGGAACGTGAGTTCCCCGAAATAACCAGCTCAGTCAAAATTCTGAAGACAAAAAATGCCTGAAGAAAAGCCTCTAAAACTAACTCAAGAAGAAATTCTTTTACTGCTTACAAGCGCCAAGTTGTTCGACAAATTGGTTGCAGGAGTGACCATTCGCTGCCAGCAAAAAGACGAACTGGTGAGCAATATTATAAGCAAGCTTTCAGAGCTGGTTTATCCTTCTATAGAAACAATGTTGGATGAATTTGCTGATGCAATTATATATTCAATGCTGGGCTGCGAAGATATGGACGAAAACGAGCTGGAAGAATTGGAGCAGGCTTTGCTTGAAGCTGAAACAGATGAATTTTTCGGCTACGACTTTTTTAAGTCACAACACGGCGGCAAAGGAGCTTCAACCCCACAATCCGTCCCGCAGTCTCAGTCGCTAAATCAGAATCAGAATCATACGACTATGCCTTTTCAAATGAAGCCCAATTCAAGCGATCAAAGCAAGTTGGAAGAATCTTTGAAAGAGGCAAGTTTCGTTTATCCGATGTATTCGGTGGATGACAAATTACCTGTTCTGGAAAAATCTCTTTTGAGACATTTAAGCCTGGAAGCCCAATATTACAGTGTCAGTCGAGAAACGGTGGACAAAATCACCATTGATCCATTGGTTATATTGCAAGAAAACGGAATCTGGCTGCTTGTAGCATATTGTCACCAGAAGCGGGATATTCTTCTTTTCAGAGTCGACCGAGTCAAAGATTTGCACGAAACAAACAGAGAATTTAAGACTGCACAAAAAGTGGATGACTTGCGCTGCAAAGTTTTAGCCTCTTACAGCTAATATTTACTGAGATTCACTGCCCTTTTTCTGCAATACAAATTTTCAGTGCTTCTATTGGTTTATCTTTCCAGAGCAGCTCCACATATTTCTTCTTAGCCGCTCCCATCAGCCCGCTTTTTTTGCCTGGAAATTCCTGGCAGTAAACAATCGCTCTGGAAAGTGCTTCTTGAGCCTGAGCATTCTTGCCTTGTTTAGCCAGAACCAGCGCATAACCGTAGAGACTTTTGCTGGCATAAAGACTGGCCACTTTTCCATGACTTTCCCACCAGTCCAGTCCTTCTTTATAATATTTCTCTGAGGGAGGCATATCCCCCCGTCTTCTATAAACATCGGCTAAATGACTTGCAGTGTCGCAAAAATTGGCCGCTTCTTTTTCTTTCAACGACGACACCACGTTGTAGAGTTTTTCATACGTTTCAATTGCCTTATCAAATTCGTTCTTGGAAGAATAAATATTTCCCAGCACTTTCAGCGGCTGAATTTTTGTCTCAGGTGTGGCTTTTTCTTCTTCCATCAATGTCAGCGCTTTCTGGCAGGAAGCCTCGGCTTCATCATTGTGATCCTGCATGAACTGGACATATCCAAGGATGCGATAAAGCTGTGATTTAGGCCAGGGTCCTTTGACTCTTTCTGTCACATCAAGCATTTCAACCAGTCTTTGTTGCGCTTCTTTCCAGTAGCCCGAGTTGGCATATAGCTCAACCAGAGCGGCAAGAGCTCCGGCATAATCTTCAGAATTGATTCCGTGTTCGGATCTGACTAATTGCAAGGCATCAAGAGCCGTGTCGCGTCTTGCATTGAAACTGTCTTTATTGGCTGTGTTTGATGTTTTGGTGACAAGCCACATTTCAGAGTCGGAAAAGGCCGGATATTTATTCATTGAGGCATTGAAATTGTTGGTAACAAAAAACAGCCACAAAGACGTGATTCCTACAAGCAATCCACAAATTGCCACAAGAGGCAAAATCAAACTGGCGGTATTGAAATGTGGAATTTTCCAGCGGCCGGCAATAAGCTTTTGCGGAACGGCATGGACCACCGCTTTCTCTTTCCATTGATCTTCGCTGGCTAGGCGAGCCAGGACCAAATCTTCATATAAATCTGATGATTTTTGATAACGATCTTCCGGTTCTTTTTTCAAACATTTATCTATAATGCTTTCAACACGCGCGCATAAAACTTCAGCGTTCTCGCTTTCCTGCCATTCAAGCAAATTCATTGGAGCCGGATCGTCTTTTAAATGTTTATAGGCGGTCTCAATAGCGTTTTTGCCTACAAAAGGCGGTTTTCCGGTCAGCACTTCATAGAGGACACAGGCAAATGAATAAATATCTGAGCGGGCATCACCGCCAATTCCCTGGCACAACTCGGGGCTGAAATACATGGGAGAACCCATCGTTTCTCTGCCGTGAGTCATAAATTGAACCTGGCTTTTGGAAATTGAGTGGCTGGCGATGAGTTGTGCCACACCAAAATCTGCTAATTTGACCAGCTCGAAGTTGCCTCTGGCCGGCTCGCTGGATAAATATACAAAATTGCTGGGCTTCATCGACTTGTGAAAATATCCTGATTTGTGACCTTCACATAGTCCCTGACAGGCGCTCACTGCAAGATCCAGGGCGTCGCTTAATGCCAGGCGTCCCAGCTTGGTGAGGAGTGATTCTAGTGTGATGAAAGGAGTGCTGGGCGATATCAGATAAAGATCATTGCTCTGACTCAAAAAAACATCAATATAAGAAGTGAGATGCTGACCCTGACAAGAGTTAATCATTTTACGCAAGTCTTGTTCCAGATTTTTCAAGCTGCGGATATTTTCTGCAATATGTTTGTGCACTTTTTTCAACACGCGCAATTCACCAGCTTTGGTGTCACGTGTTTTGTAGGCGACAGAAAGACTTCCCCGTCCAATACACTCAAGTATGCGAAAACGGTCGTCTATCGTGGTCCCGATGAAGGGATCCACTTCCTGAAAAAGTGAAAAGGAGGCATCAGGCGAGTTTCCCTGTGATTGATTCTCACTCACTTGTTCTGTTCCTGCAAATTCAAACTGTGCTCACTGTGAGTAAAAATTGTGTTCAACTCAGGATTGATATATGTTGTAAGGTCATGGTGCGAAGGGGCAATCGCCAGTTCATCTCCCAGAGAAAATGGGTATTCCACGTGCGGACCATCGATAAAAATACCACCCAGGCGCATTTCCGAAGTCATCAATATTTTTTCACTGCGGGAAAGCAGTCCTTTGAATAAGCACCAGTTCTCATGCGGTCTCTGGCATGGTTCACGAACAAGATATTGATACCGG
>CAZEQP010000138.1:0-7403 GCA_964514345.1 uncultured Candidatus Obscuribacterales bacterium | reverse complement strand
ATAAGACTGTCTTTAGCTCTGACCGAATGTTGAATTGATCTGACCAGAGGATCTATATAAGGATTATCCAGAATCAAAACTGAACGAATGGCATGTGAGAGTTTTTCTTCGCTTTCGGTTTTCAAGGCATATCCATGAATGGCTTCATCTGGGACCATTTTGCCAATTTCACGCACATACGATTCTTGATGGAATTGCGACCAAAATAAAATTTTTGTACTGGGGTGTTTAGACCAGATTTGTTTGGCCAGTTTTGTGCCGGTCATTTCAGGCATGACTATGTCCAGGACCAGCATGTCCGGCTTGACTTTTTCAAATTTATCCAGACCTTCTGTGCCGTTTACAGCTTCAATTATTTCCACCTCACCAAGAGTTTTTTGCAGAACCCCCCTGATGTGAGTGCGTAAAGGCTCCAGATCTTCTACTACCAGTATTTTATGCATTGTTTTAGTTTACCTGATTGGTCAGAGTCTTTGAACTTGACTATTGACTTTCCAACGCCCAGAAACAGTTGCGGGCAGCTTCGATTTTGCGGCTGCAGCTTTTTTCAGGATAATAATCCATTTCTATGTAATCTTCGATGCATTTAGTATTCATAGCAATGAGTGCAGCTGCAATTTCATTTTCCATTTCAATATCCTCTTTGAGTGCCGGAACAATCTCATTATGTGATTTGCCCCAGTCATATTCCATCTGGGATTGCGCATAGAAGTTGCGTGTTTACGCAAAGAAAGTAATTACTTGTTTTGCAAGGGAAGAGGAACGCTTAAAACAAAGTCGGTACCTTTGCCGCTTGCAGGCACTTCCCAGGATACAGTGGCATTTATCAATGAAGCTCTTAAGCGCATATACATGGTTCCGCGCGATGCCTCGGACATTTTGGCAGGATCAAAACCTATGCCATCATCTGTAGTGCGAAAAATAATAAGCTCGTTTTGTTTTGACACGCTTATTTTTACCTGAGAGGCTCTGGCGTGTTTGCACAAGTTTGTAATTGATTCCTGGACCAGTCTATATATAAGTTGTTTCTGAATAATGTCGAATTTATCCAGGTCGTCATCTTCCACCGACGAGTGAAAACGTGTTTTCAGTTTGAACTGTTTTGCCGCTTTGTCCAGCCGGTCCTCTATGGCCGGACACAGACCAAATTCGGAAAGTATGGTGGGACACAAATCGTCCATCAATTCCCGAATTTCCGACATGCTTGCATTCATTTGCAGTGTTATTTGTTTTTTCAATTCTTCATCAGGTTTATTTGTGTATTGTTCGAAACGAGACAAAATATTGCGCATATCGTTCAGCACTTGATCGTGAAGATCGGCAGCCATAAGGCGCCTGCCTTCTTCGTCTTGTTTGACCATTTCCAGTCCCGCTTTTTGCAAATCCTTATTGCGCAGTTCTATTTCAGCTTCGGCGGTTTCCATAGCTTTGAGCTCGTTTTCTCTGCGTTTGACCAGGCTGCCTATATAAATGGATGCGATTGTGGTAAGACCGAATACAACCGGTCGGGGGACGGCGTTGAAAATCTTCCAGGCTATTGCCTGATAAAAGACTCCCAGGACAAGGACAGGAAGCCCCACAATCCAATTTTTTTTATAGCCGGCCCACATGCCAAGCAAAGAGAAAATAAAGACACCAGGACAGAAAGAAAGCACTTCGGCAGCAACATTTGCCTGCTCACCGGTTGCACTTGGATTTTTCAGAAACGGCAGGAACTCGTCAATTCCTTCCTGCAATTCCTGCCAGAGCTTAATATCAAAATCCTGTCTGATGCTCAGTACATAAAAGCCAAAAGCCAGAGCAAGCACCGCGGCAATTAAGATAAGTCGCTTGTTTCTGTTTGATATCGACGGCACGCGGCGTCCTTAAGTAGATTCTATTGCCTTGCGTTTGATTTGCAGCGCCTGCAGTTGGCTGTTTACTAATTCTTTGTCGAGCTGGTTTTCCACCACTATTGTAATCAGATTTTCGCCGCATGCTTCTTTTGCTTTATGGGCTTTGAACAGATCGATGTCTTCTTGAATAGGAAGTTCAAGCTGCTGGCGGCTTTGCAGTTCTATGATACGCTTGCCGTTCATCCAGGTTTCTCTCACCCGTCTGATATTCATGTCGGCAATGAGCCAGCCCACATCGGGATCTTGATATATTTGCTCGGCAAGAAGACTGAGCGAGTCTTTTTTAGTAACCAGCCAGAGAGGTCGATAACTAGAAGCAGTTTGAGTTTGTGCGGCCGGGTTTTTCTGTTGATTCAATTTCTCTTCCACTGTTGTGGCAAAATTGGACAATAGTTTTCTGGCATCGAGACGTTTTTCGTCCCTGGTTACAATTTTGGACAGACGACTGAACAATTCTTCGGCGCTGGTGCTGGACTCAAGTTTACGCATATCTTGATCTTTGAGGTCTTTGCGGTCTTCTTTCAGCTTTTTGAGCAGACCTTTCACTTTGATTTTTTCTGGTGATTTCCACTCATTGTTCCAGTTGTATGACGGCAAGCGTTTTTGCACTCTTTTTGCTTCAACCGCTTTTGCAATTAACTTGCATGATTGAGAGGCATCAAGCAACTGATTGCCTGATTCCATGCCTTTCATATTGGCCACTTTTCTGTTGGACCTGTCTTCGTATTTGGCAATTCCGGCAAGGGCGATGATAAGACCCAGTTCCAGACCTGTGATAAGGCGTACATTGCGGCCGCAGGTGGTATTATCAGTGGTGCTGTCATTTACAGCCTCGGCGGAGATCCAGACATCGTCCTTTTTGCCTCTTCTGCCCATCCCTGTTATGGAGCCTGTTATCTGGGCATTTCCTATGAGAGTGGCATTTATTATTCTGGCCGCTTCTCCTCTTATCGTGTAATTTGGAGAACCTGCCTCCGCTCTGTGACCGGTTAATAGTGCATTGCTCAAATTGGGATTCAATAAAGATCTGGCGGACAAATCTCCTCTCAATCCCAGTTCTGCTCCCAGTCCGTTGAATCCGGGTGCTCCTGGTGTTCCAGGCGTTCCCAGCGCCGAATTGAGTATCGTCAAAATGGCGCTATTTATATATTTGCTGAACTCACGTCCTTGCAGTGCCTGTCCGGTAACATTTGTCTGGCCGATTACTGCATTGCCCTCAGTGCCGACTTCTTGTCCGGGTAAAAGTATGTTGAAAATTGCCGGGATGACCTGTCTTTGATTGAAAATGGTGGCAAGAGAAATAATATGATTTCCCACTCCCAGATCAAGCGGTCTGCGAATGCCTGAAAGTGTGTTGGACAGAAGACTTTCTCTGACCTGGTTAGTAGTGATAAATCCTACCGCGCTTTCTATTATTGAATGCAAACGCTCTGACAATTGTTGGACAGTATCAGGCATTCTGGCTACAAAAAGCCGGCCGTCTTCTTGAGGGTTGGCAAATATCGCATGAGAGGCTGGATGAATCACGGCATCGTGTACTTGTGCCAGATGCGCGGCTGGGGGCTCAATTCTTTGCTCGGGTCTATGTTCCGGCAATTGTTCGATTCTTTGCACCACTTGATGCGGTCTGTCCAACAATTCAACCGGTCTGTCGGCTGTAATGATTTGAGGAATTCTACTTTCGTTTATTTCGATCCTGGCTTGAATAGTGGGACGACTGATTGGCTCAGGATGATTTCTTTCCACCACAAAAAGATTGGGAAGAGGAGTTATCTCGTTGCTTCTGCCCACAGTAATTCTGTTGGCAGTGAGGTCGGTACTGTTAACATCGTAACCGGCAGGTCTTTCCACTCGGGGAGTATAACTGTCACCCAGCCGTTGTTCAGGAACGTTGTTATAGTTGCTCAGCGCTTTTATGGGCTCAGCGCCGCTGAGATTATCCGAACGATAGGCAACTGGATGCTGCCCGGGAGTCACTTCGGAAGTTCTGGTGTTTTGCAGTCCGCTGCCGTCAATATTCGGGGAGTTGCCTGCAGCATGAATTGGAGCGTTTGTGTCTTGTCTTTGACCGGAAGTGGTGATGGTTCTTTCTGCAGAAATAGCTGGAGTAGTGAGCTTCACCGGACTGAAAGTTATGTCGGTTGCGCTAACTACAACTGATGAATCTCTTGATACTAATGGGGTTACAGTATTTGTGAGCAGGCCGGCGTCAAGGGACGAGGTGACTGTAGTCGTGCTCGGAACTTCGTTTTCTCTTGGGATATCGACGTCGCTCATAGTCGTAATCAGCTACTAAGTAATAGTAAGAGACTTTTAATATTACCATTTTACCCCTCTCTTGGCAAGTTGTATCGGTCCCCAGAAATTACCGTCTGAGGTTATTGAACCTTAATTTGCCGGGCTTTTCAGATCGCAGAGCCGGCCAGTTCTTTTTCCTGTCCTTTTGAGTAGGGGAAAATGATGTCCGCCTTTTCTATTTCTTCCAGGTCTTTGAATTGACCTTGAATTACTTTGTCAGCCAGTTTGGAACATGCTTTGAAATAACTGTCTGAAGGTCTTGAGCCGGTTAATTTGCGGATTAAGTCCTGACAGAGAATATCTGCTGCATCAACCATGATGGGGTTTGTGTTCCTGCCTTCATGAGCCCATTGTGCAGTCACAAGTATGGTTATTATGTCTTGCACCCGTTGTGACATGTCGGCTATGCGACACTGACGGTCCGGCAGTTTGAGCTGATGGGTGACCATATTGCCTGAAAGTTCAAGCGGGCTTTCATGCAGTTCAGCCAGGGCAAAATTAATATGTTCGTTCAGTCTCGGGTCCATGCCTTCAAAATGACGGTTGTCTTTTCCTGAGCATAACTGGCCCAGATACCAGAAACTGTATTTCATTAATTCATTGCGCAAGGCAAATGCATGAGCCGGATTTTCGGGATGAAAGCTTTTGATTTTGTGCTTTTGCAAAGCAAGACCAATGGGTTCAAAATAAAGCTGTCCGTGATGTTTAGCCAGCGATTTGAAAAATGCCATTCCCAGCATTTCGCCTTCGCCTTCATAAATACTGGGAGCCAAAAAGTCGTGCACATTGTCTCCGAAAATATGGCCCTGGACAAAAGAACGTCCGCCGTGTGTTTTCATAAAGAGTTCTATGGCACATTCTTTCTCGGCCTCCGAGCCGAATATTTTTGCCACTATGCACTCAAGCTCGCCTCTGTAACCCTGATCCAGAAGCCATGATCCCCATGCCACCAGGGCGTCTGAGCCGGCTATCAATCCCATGGCACGGGCGATGCGGCGCTTGACCAGCTCTCTTGTTTCGATTGCTTTGCCGTATGTTTCTCTGAAATTGGCCCAGGGAAGCATATTTGCCAGCATCAAGCGCATGACACCTGATGCGGTGGCGCATAGTGCGAGTCTTCCCATATTCAGTCCGTGATATGCCACAGTAAGACCGTTGCCTTGAGCAGGTTTCAGCAAGTTCTCTTTGGGAACTCGGAAATTTTTGAATTTCAGTCCGTTATTGTGAGCGTGGCTCAGAGCATGCAATTTGTAGGGCACGATCTGAAATTGTTCGTTTTCTTCTTTAGGCAGCTCGGCGATAATGGCAGATGGCACATCATCAATAAGGCAAACTATTCCTACGGTTCGCCCGGCAATGGCGTTGGTGATGAATAACTTTTCTCCGTTGATTACATAATGATCGCCGTCCAGTTTTGCTTCCGTTTTTAAATTAGTCAGGTCCGAGCCGGCATTGGGCTCTGTGAGTGCAAATCCTGAAAGACACTCGCCAGAGGCGAGGCGAGGAAGAAATTTTTTCTTCTGTTCCGGGTTACCGAAAGTCCGCACCGGATCTACGGCTCCGATACATCCGTGCACTGAGGCAAGACCCGCTACTGTAGGCTCGATGGTGGCAATCTTGGTGAGAAAAGTCATGAATTCTCTGGTGGAAACGCCCTGTCCGCCATATTCTTTGTCTATGAGCAGACCCCAGTAGCCGTCTTTTTTCAAAGCGTCTATAAGTTCGTTCGAAATTTTGCCCTGAGTATCGTACTGCTTTTTCTGCAAGCGAAATTTTTTCACTGTTTCGATTGATTTTTGCATGGACTGATTTGAAAGAGGACTCATGGCAGGTGGTGCGAATAACTCCACCGGCACTTTATTTTCCCAGACCGCCTGGTGAACGGGACTGTTGACTGTTTTGTACTGTTCGGCAAAAAGTGCCTCCACTTCGTCGTCGACTTTATCGACGGCACCTGTGCGCTTTGCTTCTTCTTCACTTTTCCGCTCAATCTAAGAGCGGTTTCGGCAAAACTCATATCTTTATTCTTTTCGTTGTCTAAACTCATTTTTCACTCCGATCAAGCATTTCCAGTGACATCACAAGTTCGTTCTTTTCTTCCGGGTCGGGAATGACTCCGGCTTTCACTTCATTTCCTTCCAGAATATGCAAAAGCTTTTTGCCCACAAGCTCATAGCGCCAGCCTTCTAAAAGACGCGGTCTTTTAGCGCCCGGGTTTTGTTTTACCTGAAGATTTCCTTCCTGAAAGCAGCGGATGAGATGTTGCAATTCGTCCCTGTTTGCGATGTACTCTACAGGTAAGTTTATACTAACTGATATTTGCTTCAATATCACATACAAAAAATCACCGACAAGAAGTTGTTTTTTCGACGGTGGTCTGGCTTCAGGCCAGGTCGGCCACTGCGCGCTGGGCAGCGACAGGCCCTTTTGACAGGCGTTTACGATTTGAGTTTCGTAACGTTTGAGCTGGTCGTCTCTTATACCTCTGAGATTTTTCAAAAGCTTGGGATCCGATGCCCGCCTGGTGGAAACCTCGAGCAAGCCCTGGTCGGATAAGATCGAACGCAGCGGTTTGTTCAATCTTTGTGCTTCTTCATCGCGCCAGTTTAATAACTCTTGCAAAATGGCAAGCTCTTTTCGATCCAGACGATTGGCACCTTTCACTCTGCATATATCCAGGTTGCGGCGGTAATTTGTGTTGGCCGCTTTACTCGAGCAGGTTTCAAACTCTTCTTTCGCCCACTCATAACGTCCCATCAAGTCCAGCTTTGCGCTCAATTTTTGACAGAGCAATTCCAGATGTTCGACATCGGCTATGGCGTATCGAATTTGCTCCCTGGTCAACGGTCGCTGACTCCAGTTGCTGAAACATTCTGCTTTAGTGAGCTGCACACCGAGCATTTCCATAACCAGTTTTTTCAAGCCGACTGAAAAACCCAGACCGGCAAAAGCAGCGGCAATCTGGGTGTCAAAAATGTTGCTGGGAGTTCCGCCGCTAAGACGTGCCACTATTTCAAGGTCTTGTTCGGCACAGTGAAAAAGACATTTAATGGCTGGGTCGCATATGACTTGCCAGATGATGTTGAGCTCTGCATTGCTCAGTTTATATGGATCCACCAGAAAAGTTTCGCCGCCCACGCAGCATTGAATGAGACAGAGTTCTGGAAAATAAGTTTTCTCCGGAATGAATTCCAGATCAAAAGCAGCCAC
>CAZEQP010000137.1:0-7404 GCA_964514345.1 uncultured Candidatus Obscuribacterales bacterium | reverse complement strand
TTCATTTGCCAGATTCAAAAGTTTTTTCGAATGCGCAAATTCTTTCACTTCAGGACAATGAATAAAAAGATTCCGGAGCCCAGGTAATTTTCCGGACTTGGATTGGCGATAATTTTCGATGCTATATAAAACCTGCTGGACCTCATCCTCGCTCAAAACACTTTCGACCAAAGCGAAGCCGTTCTTTTTTAGTGGTTTCAGGTAAGCGGTTTCAATTTTCATCCGGATATTATAGCCTTGAGTCCAACCATGAAAAATTTTATGCCTGCGCAAGCATATTTTTTGCTCTTTTTTTATGCTTATGCAGGCATAAATTGAATTTGCAACAGGAGAAATTGAATTTAAGGCACAAAATTGGAGGGAAATTTTCCAAATCATAAAGGCCTCCTTTTGGGAGACCTTTATGATTCATCTTGGCTCATCCGTTTAAAAACTTTAGGCGGTGAATGCCATATCTTCGAACTGCCACTCACGTTAGGCGGCCGCGTACTTGTTAGGCAACTTTGCACTTACCTTTTTCAGTGGTGGCGCAAGGTCCGGCTGCGATTTCTTCGTGCAGTTTGCGGACTGCTTCGTGCACATTACGTTCAAGCTCGTTTTTGTGTTCGAGCATTTCGCGACCGATGTCGAACAAGTCGAAATCAGATTCTTGGAGCATAGGGAAGAGTTTTTTCTCTTCTTCTTCGTGATGGTGCTCCATCACTTCGCTCAAAACTTTGACCTTAGCGCGCACTGTGTCGTGGTCGCATTTGCAATTGATCAATTCGTCCACCAGCAATTTGATGGCGTGGTGTTCTTCGTATGCTTCAAGAGCGTCTTCTTTATTCAATTCTTTGAGAAGAGGAAAGACATGCTCTTCCTCTATAAGTGTATGCACAGCCAGTGATTTGATTATCTTGTCGACCATTGCATCTTGGTCGCACCTGGTGTGGGCTTCAAGACAACGCTCGAACAAGCCTTCAAGACGGCGGTGGTCGGCGATTAATATGTTGACTAGACTTACTTTAACCATGATGTTTACTGCTCCAGATGGGCTCGTGACTGTCTTATAGCGCAAGATTTGCTCCTGATTCTTAAAAATGTATTCTAAAAGCGACAAAAACGACCAAATTAGATTAAATGTTGTAGCCATAAGGCGACTTTCTCAGGAAATGTGCAGTACAAAGAGTTCCATGCCAGTCCAAGCTATATGTAAGCAAACCTTATATAAAGGAATGGCGGAAATCAGGTCCTAAAATGCTCTAAACTTAGAGGGGCAGAGTCTTCGGGGCAATAAAATGTGATGGCGAGAGGCAAAAACATCCTCAAATGCGTACTCTTTTTCGCATTGGTCCTGATTCTGGCAGTTTATCTCGCGCTCAAAGCAGTGTCTTCACTGATAGACAGCAAAATGAATGCGGTGACAGTCAGCTCAATGCGTATTTCTGAGCACGCAAAAGACTTGCATCGCGGTCTTTTGATTATCGATCTTCACGCAGATTCTTTATTGTGGGACAGGGATTTGCTTGTCCGCAACAGTCGTGGACATGTCGACATTCCCAGAATGAAAGACGGCAACGTGGCTTTGCAAGCATTTACCATTGTTACTAAAGTCCCGCGCCGTGAAGGGAGATTTCGCGGCATCGACCAGATAAGTCTTTTGTCTCTGGTCGAGTGTTGGCCTCCGGCGACATGGCGGAGTCTCAGTGAACGCGCCATTTATCAAACTCAAAAGCTCGAACAATTTGTCGAACGCTCAAAGGGAAAATTTATCATAATAAAAACGGCTGAAGATTTGGATGCATATCTAAAGCGGCGCCAGAGTGACAAAACGTTGACTGCCGGATTTCTGGGAGCCGAAGGTGCGCACGCGCTTGAAGGCGATTTAAGCAACATTGATCTTTTTTTCGACCACGGCATTCGTATGATGTCGCCGTCTCATTTTTTTGATACGGATATTGGTGGCTCTTCTCATGGTGACGCGCGAATCGGGCTCACCATGCTTGGCAAAGATATGATTCGCAAAATGCAATCTAAATCATCGATAATTGTTGATCTTGCCCATGCCTCTCCTGCCACCATAAAAGATGTTCTTGCTATTTCGAAAAAACCAGTAGTCGTCTCGCATACTGGTGTAAGAGGAACCTGCGATTCCGTGCGTAATTTGTCTGACGCTGAAATTGTCGGAATCGCTAAAACTGGTGGTGTTATCGGCATTGGCTATTGGTCTGCGGCAACAGGCGGCAAAGACGCTAATGCTGTTGCCCGCGCCATTAGATACACAGCCAATCTGGTTGGTGTTAAACATGTCGCTCTTGGATCTGATTTTGATGGAGCTTGTTCTGCACCATTTGATGCAAGTCAGTTGGTGAATGTCACCCAGGCTCTGTTAGATGAGCATTTCACAGATCAAGAAATTCGTATGATTATGGGCGAAAACACTTTACGCGTTTTGCGCCAAAGCTTACCCCATGATCAAGAGTCCAGTGCTGTCCAAAAAATGTGACAAGTGTCAACTGTCAACTGACAAGTGACAAGTGTCACTTTCAACGATAAACACCCTTCATCTATTCGGGCTTGATTTCGGGTTTCAGCTGCAGATTAGGATTAGCTTCCGAATCCAGCTTAGGCTCAGATTCGATCTTTTTATCTTCGATTTTCTTTTCTTCTTTTTCTTCTTTTCTCAGTTCTTTTTCAGTATCGGTTTTCACATGACCGGGTCTACCAAACATCATTCTTACTAAAGGAAAACGTTTATCTAGAATAGTGGTCATTTGTTTGGATGCAAGATTTATATTTTCAACAGCTTCCTGAGCATTGGAAAGAGTCTTCTTCAAATCCGATTTCAAGATTGGTTTTTCCAACAGATCATCAGCTTTATCCAAAGTCTGCCTGGTCTTAGAAAGAATTTCTTTGACGTCTTCCCGCAACTCTTTATTTTCAGTCAATTTCTGTACCATGTTCACTGTGTGATACATAGTATCGGTTGATTTTTCCAGCTTATCCATGGTGGCACGAAGCTCGGTTCTTATTTCTTTGTCGTGCACCATTCCGTTTATTTGAATCACTAACTGTTTAGCCGAAGCGATAGTGGACTGCGCCTGAAAAATAGTATCTTTCAAATCTCGGCTCATCTTAGGATTTTCTAGAAGTTTGTTGAGCCTGCCTGCTATTTTATTCATGTCACGAGTAAGAGGCAAAAGTTCTTTTTCGATGGGTAAAGCTTGTTCGATAACAGGTATCGATTTATCCGCAAGAAGAGCTAATTGATCCACGGCATGAATCACTCGGTGTCTGTCTTCTCTATAATGTTCAACCATCTGTTCAGGATCTAGATGACTCAAACCGACAGTGATTTTTTGTAATGCCAATTCGGGTCGAGCCGGCATTTCGCCCTTCACTCGCATATCTTGAGTTATCAGCGGAGTGTTAGGATCTGTGCCGTCAGGAATAATAATCTCTACATATTTTGAACCGACTAGTCCATCAGACAAAATTTGAAATTTCGAATTTGTCGGAACTTTCAGCTTGGGAGTGGAAATGCGAAGCTGAACCAGAACTTGATTGTTTCCTTCCCACTCGATGACGTCCACTCGACCTATGCGTGTGCCGTCAATAATCACAGCGGCGTTTTGACTCAATCCGGCCACTTCCGGAAATTCTACATTTATGACTTGCTGCGAACTCCAGGGATCAAGATTTCGCCACCAGCAAAAGCTCCAGACAAGAATAATTATGGCAACAGATACAAACATACCGATTACAGCATTTTCTAGCAGTCTGTGATCGCTTGGTCTGGGGTATTCATTGGTATCAGCCAAGGAAGTTACCTCCCTTGTAAAAGGCGGCGATTGTCACCATCAAATTCGCCAGATAACAATACAAGAAAGTCATTGTTATAGCTTCAGGTGCAGGTTGCGAGCCGGCTCTGTATGCGTTTAGACCGGCTGTTATTCCCATGAAAAAACCGATAGTGGGATTCACTATACAAAGCTTGATCATATACACAGCAATGTCATGGAATTTTATAGCCTCGTGTGCCGACTCCAGAAAATCTAGCATGCTCGACACGCCAAAAAATGGTGATACCAGAACTGCTGTGGCAAAACCAATCAATAAACCGTAAGCGCCCATGCAAGTTGCCATAAGCAAAGTCGTGCCGAAGCGAGGCAGGATGTAATTCTGGGCAAAGTTCTTGTCGCTTTTGTAATCGCCGCGAAAATATTTTGTTTCTTCAGATATAAGTGCTGACACTCGCACGCACCAGGCAAGGCTGACTGTGAGCGGACCCAGTTCGCGCATCAGTCCAAGTGAAATGAGTGCACCGGCAAGACGTTCGGCACCGTAATTATTCAGTTCGGTCACAGATTCAAGAGTCAAAGCGCAACCGATAGACATGGCGGCAAGCCCTACCAGAGCAAAAGAATAAACCCCCATCCACAGAGCATATTTGCGAAAAATTCTATTGGCATGCCAGGCAGAATGCCATGATCCAGGGCTCATAGCAATAATGAAAAGTTTTACCGCTATTCCGAAATTGGAAAGCGGAGAAAATCCATGTGCTGATACTAGTGAAACACGATTCAAAAGAGGCGACTCTCCTCTACCTCTAGTAGCTAATTAGCATAACTAGATGTTCCCTGCAAACAAGGAGTCGCGGGCAAAAGTCTTATAAAACGGCTATTTAGCGCTCACGGGCCGGACTGCAGCCAGACCTCCTGAAAACTTGTCAGCCCACTTGTATTGCGGTTGAATTACCCATTTGCCGCTTTTGTCTATAAAGCCCCACTTGCCCTTTTTGCATACAGCGGCAAGTCCTTCGGCAAAATCTTGCGCTTCGTTGAAAGGACCGGCAATAACTACTTTGCCGGTTTTGTCTATAAATTGCCAGGCGTTTTCGCTGCCAACACGGGCGAGTCCCTGGCAAAAGTCGGACACTTCTTCGAATTTGGGCGAAAGTACTGTTTTTCCGGTTTTATCGATAAAGACATACTTACTATTTTTCATGACTCGGGCAAGACCTTCGTGGAACATCCCGGCATCGTTCAATTCAGGCTTTATGACGACATTGCCCTTGGTATCGATGTAACCCCATTGTTCACCCTGCATGAAAGGGGCCAATCCCTCTGAAAATGAGCCTGCCGAATGAAATTTGGGTTGTATCAAAACTGTGCCTTCAGGATTGATGTATCCGTATTTCTCGTTTTCACGAATCATTGCCATTCCGTCTTGAAAATCAAAAGCTCTTTGATACTTTTTGGGTAAAATCTGCTTGCCGCTTTTATCCAGATAAACCCATTCTTTGCCCTGCATTACAGCCGTTTTGCCTTCATGAAAGTCTTCGGCAATGCCGGCATTAGGATCTAGAACCGTTTTTCCAGTTTTGTCTATGAAATAAGCGTGATTGCCGTTTCTCACCGCCGCTAGATCTTCTTTGAACTGGCTGGCTATTTCAAAGCTTGCCGGAATGACCAGTTTGCCTGTTTTATCGATATAGCCGTGTTTTTCAGAATCGGCAAAAGACATCGGACAGATGGAAAAAACCAAAATAATCGGCAAAAGAGTTTTGTTGAAAAATGCGCGCATAAAAAGCAGTCCCAGGAAAGAAATGACAAGTTGTAAATAATAACATGATGGCAATCCAAGACAGGCTTTTGATGTCAAGGGGCAGTCATTGATTTCAACAGCTGTGCTAAATGAAGTGTGTGAGAAAGAAATCGGAGTAAATCTCCATCATCAGGGCAAAGATGGTATCCGACAGTATCGTTGAAAAGTTGGCGGATCAATCCACGTCGTCAGCACCGAGATACTGCCACCATCGAAATAATAGAAAACCCCTTATTTTTCTATTATCGACCTGATGCACGATCAGGACAGTAACCCTTTACTGTCCTGATCTTTTTTTCCTATATAATGCTTCACATGCGAATTCATAAATTGATGGCGATTTTTCTTGTTTTTCTGTTTGCAAGCAGTCAAAGCCAGGTCTTTGCTGCACCGAAAAAAAGCCAGCACAAGTTTGCGACCAGGCTGATGGGATTGCAATTACCCACGCCCGAGCTTTTGCGTAGATCATTTCATTTCGACAATAAAAGGACTCTTGCTGTCCTGGCTTCAATCCGCAAACAAGCGGCTAAAAAGGTTGCCATTGTCGGTTTTAACTCAAATGTAGATATAGATAAAGCAATGGAAGACGGTCTGCCCATTCTTGCCATCTATCCAACCGCCGCATCTCGCGGTCAAAATATACTGACAAAAGGTTATGTGCTTGAAGCCGCTATTTGTCAATACAGACGCAAGCCCGAAACCGGAGCTATGTACACCTCTTATTACCAGCGAATCGGCACTTCACCACATGTTTGTTTTGAAGGGGATCTGGAGTCATATTCACTGATGCTTGTCGACGTTTTTGTGCAAATGAATATTCATGCAGATGAGTACAAGAAAAAAACAGGTAAGGGCGGCAAATAGGATTGAGGCTGGGGATTCTATTTTTATTTCTTTTTCTGTCATGCCATGAGGCTTTTGCTCAAAGCGTTTATTTTGTTACTGACAGAAAATTCGAGACCAAAAAAGGTGGGATTATCGATTTTCAAAAGCAGAACACTGACGATTTGAGTTTGCTTAACTACGGCTTTCAAAAAGAAGAAGTGCGGGGAAATTCAAAGAAAAAGAAAAAAAGGAAGAAGGCTAAATTTTATCCTGAACTTGTGGATTCCTGGATTGACTTCAAAGAAAAGTTCAGAGAAAAAATAAAAGAGTCCGGCAGCGATCATTTCATATTGTTTGTCCATGGTTGTTGCGTAGATTTCAAAGAAGCGGCAAAGCAGGCTAACATGCTTTCCGAAACTTCCGGCAAGCCGGTTTTGATATATGACTGGGGAACGCCTAAGGGAAATTATTTCGGTTCAATGCTGGCATGCCCCAGAGCGCAGGAGCGATTCAACAATTTCATCTATGACCTTTTTCAGGAATATCCCACAACTAGAATCTCTGTTGTCGGACTCAGTATGGGCAATGTTCTGGTTTACAACTTTTGTTTGCAAAACAAGGTTTCTGATTTGCCCAGACATTTCAACGAAATAGAAATGGCCCGGGCCGACATCGACACTATTGTGTTCAAAACCAGCATGCACAAAGTTATTCCGCATTGTGACAAACTGGATCTTTATGTAGCGAAAAATGATTTTCTGATCAACATTTCAGGCTTTATGCGCGGACTTATTTATCCTTATCCGCCCGTATTTATGCTGGGTCATCCGCACGGAAATCTGGACCTGGGCACGACAGTGGAAGTGTTCGATGTGACCAGACTGAAATTGGGACACCTTTTGCCTTGTGAAGCCATAGCCACTGTTTTGAATGGACCGCAAACTTATAATTCTTCAGAAAATATTTCTCAAGCTGAAAAATACATTAATATAA
>CAZEQP010000136.1:0-7404 GCA_964514345.1 uncultured Candidatus Obscuribacterales bacterium | reverse complement strand
AGCGGCTTTTGAAAGAGAGCTGGCAACCAATCTTGCTTATACCGCTGACGAGCTGTTCGAAATTTTCTCTAATTCGGGTCGGGCAATAGAACACGATTATCCCGGCATTAACAAGACTGACACCATATTATTGAAATATTCGGTATCTGTTTCCAGCGGTATGTTCGAAAGCAGCAACAAAGCCAGAGCCGTAGATTTAAAACGATTGAAATTGGCCTGGGAAATTCTTGATCCCTCAGGAGAAATGCGATCCGGACTGACTTTGATTGAAGATCAACCCAGTTTGAATACGCAAAAAGCTGCCGGTTATGCGTATAAGTTAGCCATCTTATATGGTGTCGAGAATCTGGAGAGATTGAGAAAGTCCGGATTGCAGCTGCTGGATCCTCCGGACCGTCAGACCAAAGCTCTTACCGGTTTGTTGGCCGATCTTGAGCCGGAACAATTTGAACCTTTTGTGGCTCTGGGACAGTGGTTGGAAAGAAATCCCGCTTATGCCATGGAAACGCAGACCCTTTCCAGATTAATGAGACATTGGCAGTATATATATAAGGATGTGGCCGGCTGGCCGGCGCAAAAACTGGTTGATGCGATTGTACGGCTCGATCGCTTTATGGGTCTGGGTGATGATGTACTTTATCGCGCTTTTGTTCTGGGACAGGGTGAACTGAATCCGGGTGAAGTGAAAATACTGGCCCGGGTAATGACAAACAACAAAAATGTCTTTTCGCAGATCAGCAAATTATCTGCAGATGAACTGAGAAGAATAGCTCAAGTCTGGATGCATGACGATCGTATTCCTCCGCAACTTGCACTTTCAATTTCTTCTTTTGCACAAAATGAGCGCAACATTGCACTTGCCGCTTATGAAAGTTTGATCAAGAAAAAATCGATAACTGAATTCGAGGATCTTGATGCCAGGAGAATGCGACTATTCCAGGCTGAATCTAAAGCAATCGCTGGATTGTCTGGAGATCAAATAGCGGATTCGCTGGGCTCACCCAGAGCAATAATTGAACATTATCACGGACATAAACTGGACGATATACAGATCTCAATTCTTGAGTATGCCATTCCTTTTGCAAATACAAATGCAATAAAAGATTTTGATGTGGATGCATACTTTGCACTGTTGAGCCGTATGGATTCAGACAGATACAATCAATTGCAACCTTATTTCACTCATGGAATCAACGATACTTACTTGAAATTGCCCAGAGGCAGTCAGGAATTTTTGACCGGTCCGGCAAAAGTGCTTCTCTTTTTTGAAGATTCAGCCAGAGCCGGATCTTTTGTTGAAAAACAAAAACAATTGTCATCTGACTATGTGCAGACCATTGCAGAAATTCCCACCCATTTGAGCAAAGAAGCAAAGAAAGAATTTCAAGCGTGGCTTTTGCAAAATACAAATCACGCGTTTTTACCCAAACAAATAGAACTGGTGGCAAAACACTGGGAAAAATTGTCGAGCCTGGCAAAAGCTTTACCTGAGATGGAGTTGTGGAGCCAGTTATCCAGAATGCCCCTTGGACTTATTGATGATCTTGAATTCTCACAGCGAGGAGCCCGCGTACAAGAAACTCTTAATCTGATCAACAATGGATATGGACGATTGAGCGGAAAAGACCAGCAGATATTGTTGGCTCGCAGCGAAATCAACAAAGATGCTTTCAGTAGCGAATTATATAAAGACCACCTGGCTGCTGTTAATTCATTGCGTGTCAATAATTCTTTCCCGCTTGAATTGGCAGCACAACTCAGCGACAAATCTTTGCTTGAACAAATAGCAGCTTCGCTTGCCTGGAAAATAGTTAAATCTGAAAGACAAAGTGACCATTCCAGTTTGCAATTTCTGGCTGGAGAAAAGGACAAATTCAACCGGTTGTTTGCTGAACAAATAGAAGCTGCATCCACTGAAAAAGGATTGCTTGAGCTTGCCATGAAAGAGCCGGACAGACTGCTTGCTGTCCGATTGATAAGACCGGATGTTGATGATCTCATGACTCAAAATATGCTGGCTCTGGCTTTGCACGCAGTGGAAGGAAACAGTTTGCATAAAGCCTATTTCGAGGCAGTAAGAAATGTAAATATCGACCAGTTCAATCAGCTTTTGAAAGATCTGGATTATGATCGGGCCGGTTATCCAGGCCTGAGAAAAATACTTGAAGAAGACTACAGTTATACGATGAAACAAATTTCCGGACATAAAGATGTCTGGAATACAAGCAACGCTCGAGAAGCGCTTGAAATGGTCACATTCTTTGGAGATAAGGCAAGTCATTTTGCCACTATTTCCCAAACTATCGGTCTTGAAACTTACAATATTTCGGCAAAATTATTCCAGTCCGGCGCATCAGGCGAGGTTGGAGGTCTGGCTGACTGGTTGAGCACCAATGTATACATTTTAAATAAGTCGGATCTTGAAAATTCAATTAATCACTGGAAAAAACTTTCAGACGAAACAAGAAAAATTGCTCCGGAAAATCTTCTAATTCAACTGTCCAATTTATCCAGATTGAGAGCTCTGACTAATCCGCATGTCGACAGACCGAAATTCGCTGCCCGTCATATTGAAGCATCCGAATATTCAATTATTAATAACGGGCTGGGACAGCAGTCTATGGATAGATGGTTAATAATTCAATCCAGATTTTTGCAAACATCTCAAGACAAACAGAAAACATTTGCCAGACAAATTCTGGATCTCGATAATCTGCAACAGGAAAGAGTATATGCCGGTCTTGTGATCGATCCCACTTTCCCGCTTTCAATCGCAACTGAAATCGCAGATAAATCATTTATTGAGCAAATGACTGCACGTGCCGCCTGGCAGTCTGTAATGCAATTGGCGGAGACTGTGGATAGTAATGGTAATTTGACCGGCAAAGGGCAAACTCTATACGCGCAGAATTTGCAGCAGTTAAGTTTAGCTTTGCAAAGCCAAAATAAAGAAGGTCTTTATTCAATAGCCAGACTTTCCCGAAACACACATGATGTGGTGCGCATCATGTTTCCCAGAATGCGTGAGTTGTCTGATCAGTATATGTTTGCGCACGCTTTGAAAGCAGCGAAATTAAGCTTAGAAGACAGTGCAAAAGTTTTGATGGATATAAATCCTCGCTTGCTGATGAGTGCTCTGTCCGAACTTGATCCCAAAAACACGGTAAGAAATGGACTGGCGGATCAAATTAGACGTCAGCAAATTGGCAGCCTGGAGAAAGCTTTTGCGGCACTTGAAGCTTATCCGGAACCATATCATAGAATGGCACTGGGCTTGATGGCCACTATGGGCGGTCAACGCTGGAAAAATTATCTGGACAGGCTGGTCAGGCTTGAAATTCCCGTTGAGGCCGCTGTCGCCTGGTTGCCTGTTAATACACCTGAAAAACTGACTGGTTTGAATGATTGGTTGTTTAAATATATCCACAAATACAATTCAAACGTCGAAATAGAAAGCAATATCCGGGTAGTAGGTAATTCCAAAGTAAATATTGTTGGTAGAGAAGCACTGAGGGCGGTGGCTAATCGCTGGCACGAAATGGAAAGTGCCCGCCAGAGGTTGAAGTTTGAAGCTCTGGTTAAAATGGCTATCGAAAGGAAGTATGAAAATGTTCTGAATGAAGCATTTGAGCTGCAAAGTTTGCGCGCCCAATTGGATTCTTCACTGTACAGAAAAGCACAAGACATTTATTTGATTTCCGCCGACACTCAAAGTCCTGTTCCGACCAGAAGCAATCCCTGGACCTATTCTTTAAATGGAGTCGAGCACAGACTTCAGAGTTGGGAAACCAAAATAAATGTTAAAGAAGGAAATAAAACTGTAGAAAAAACTCTGGTCGGTTATTTCACCAGTCGAAACGATAAGAGAAACATGTATCTGGGTCGCCATTCCGGATGCTGTCAAAATTATGGTGACTTTTATGGCGGACTGGTCGAATATCTGCAACAGTCTACTGACGGCGCATTCTTTGCCATTGAATTTAAAGACAGACCGGGAGAAATAATAACCCAGGGTCCCGTCAATCGCAGAGGAACAGTCCTTGTAATTGAAGGACTGGAAAGTTCCGGATATACAGATTTCCAGAGAGCAGTCATGGACGTTGTTCAAAGTGCATCAAACGATCTGACTCGATATCATTTCAGTCGTGTTGATCTTGCCACCACACCAACAATGACTCGATTGACCATAAATACTGATCATCTGCCTGAGCTTCCACAAGAGAGAAAAGTGGCATTCCAGGCAGACTATAACGGTCAGTCTGAATATTTGAATGTAAATAACGACTCCGGAAGAGGTGTCAGAGTATTATCTGAAAACCAGGACTATTTAACTGCCAGACTTGAGCTTGACGATGCTTCGGCAGTGGAAGCTCAAATGACATTACCCTCGTCATACATGCGTCTGGCGCGCAGCACCGATATGGAACAAATGGTCAAGCTGGCTGATGAAAAACAGGCTGTTCATTTGAATCTGGAGCTGGACAAAGATTCACACTTTGTTCTGCAAGACGGTGATAAAGTCAACGGTGTTATTGGTTTTTCAGTGATTCAAAACAAAGAAAGAATCATTCAAGATATGATATTGGCAGAGAGAGCCAGCAAACAAGACACTGCCAGATTGGTTCAAACTACAGTAAAGAGAGCCGTGGCTGCAAAAGGCGAATGGACAGCCAGAACCAGAGGGCTCTCCACTCATGATGAACTGAAACTATTGGCACAAGATCAGTTTAACGAAAACGGAACATTGATTCAAAAAGCCATAATAAGAATCATTGATGAGAAGCTTATAGACCAGGTTGGTGACGAAAAAATTTATGACGTAAAATTCGAGCGAGTGTCAGGCAATCAACAGCCGGCTCCATCGGCAGGTCTTAGCGCGCATGCACTTTCCAGATTAAGACTGTGGATGGAAAGACGTTTCGACAATATCGCCCATCCCAGAGAACTTTATGACGGGCTCGATATGAGAAGAGTGTTTGTTCCAGCCTCTCTAAAAGACTTAAGACAATTCTCTGAACTTTACGGATCCATAAATATAGAATCGTTGGCACACTGGGCAGATTTGCTTGAACCGATAAGGAATAAATGGTTGGCAAAATACCCGACAGGTTCTGTGAGCGAGTTGCGCAGCCAGATTGCCAGCCGCATGGTAGAACTCAGGAAACAAATAAAAGAAACCGAAAAAGCTCTATTGAAAGAAGGTTTCTCTGCTCACGAAGTAAAAGAAGCCAGATCAGGACGGACGACTTCTATCCCTGACTTGCCGGCGCAAAGACTTTATGAGCTACAAAGCGACTTGATTGGTCAGACTCAAAGTCACAAACAAATTATTTTGGATATGCAGGAAATGAGGGCTGATTTAAATACAGCAATGCGAACCTGGACTAAACAGGAATTTGGTTTTGAATTACAGACTGAGCTATTTGTCACTAAAAACAATGCCAGAAATTCTGCCAGTATCGATGGCGCTTATCTGGCCGGACAAGACAGGATCGGAATTGCAGAAAGTGTTTTATTTGCTGCCGCAGACGAAAATGAACTTTCCTGGATGCTTCCTCATGAAATAGTTCATCGTTTGCAGGATGAACTGGTAATTCGTTATGCCATTCACCAAGCTACGCAATATCCCTGGACCAGAGAATGGCGGCACAGTCACCGAATCAACCAGATCAGTGAAGAGTATAAGAAACTGACGGGACGTGACCTGCGACCTCAATTGCTGGAAGAAGTGCTTGCCCGCTCGGCTGGAAAACAACTAAGCGATCTTGAACTTGAGCATGCTCCTCGGATTGCTGCTTCAATGAAAAAATATGTGCAGTTGCATGAAGAATATGCCGCCGTGCAAAACAGTTATCGTATGGTTCAAGATCTGTCGCAAAAATTGAATGGAGAAAACTGGCAGCAAGAACTTTATCAAATACTGGTCAGACTCGGGGACGATTTGGACAATCCTCACCGCAAATTAGCTTACAGATTGTTTGGCAGAAAGATTATCCCGACCGATCTTGCAATTGCAGTCCGTCGGATGCGCAGACTTCCTGAGCAGTCTCGTCAGGAATATTTTGCCGGACTGGAGCATGATTTCTTGAGAGAAGTGCTTAATACCAGATTAGAAAGAAGGCTCAATCGACTTTCAGACAATCTACTGTCTCTCTGGTTACCCTATGTCACTCAGTTGCTTGAGCGCGAAGCGTATCTGCCTCTTCAATTCTCTAATAACTCACTGTTTGCCTGGCTGGCTCATCTTGATTCAGCCTCTCAAACAGCAAGAATTGATGCTGCCAAATTGCCTGCATTGATTTCTGCTTTGAGGTCCGGTGAAACAGGAAACGCACTTGCCCTGCGTTTGTTTGGTGATGGCGGAATTTCGCCTGAGCTAAAAGCGCGAATTGAGAGTAATGATATTGCTGCTGTTCAAACTTTGTTGCAAAGACACCTTGATTTGATCAATGAGAATCTGGAAAAGCGGTCAATACAACTGGAAAGAGTGGTCGATAAGATCATAGTTCAGACTCGCTCTCCATTTACAAGAACAGCCAATACAAATGGTGTCATGGAAAGTGGTTTTGCTGCATTCTCAAGAAGAGGTTCACGCAGACAGAGCAGTCAGGAAGCCATATCACGAGATCTGGAAGATTCAGGCTTGGAGCTTTCAGGCGAAGGAACTCTGGTATACAGAACTTCTGAACTACTTGACGCTAAAGACGTTTATTCTGCACTGATCAAACAAAGATCAAACATGTCACATGAAGACATGGTTGCATATCTGCGCAAACAAAATTTGGAAGGCGACAGAGCTGTGCACGCATTCATCGCCAACAGAATTTATTATGACGAAAGTATAACTGAGATAAGTGATTCTTTACTTGAGAATCTTACAAAATCAGCCACTACAGCTGTATCTCTGCGTCGTTATTTAAGTAGATTGCCGCTTGAAGATTTACACCGGTTTAGACTGAGGGAATCCGATTTCAGTGCTGTTTATCACAGCCCTGAAAAATATGGATTGATTGCATCTGATCTTGATTTGTTCCGTTCAGTAAGTGCAGAACAAATAAGACAAAAATTCAAACTTACTGAAGCGCAGTTGATGGAACTTGGCATTACAGACAGTGCGCAATTAGTTAGATTCCGGAAAGCCTGGTCGAGAGTCGGTGTCGACTTGTACTCGATTACCGATTTTCGTTTGCGTGAAATTGGAGTGGAAAATGTCGGACAGGCAAGACGCTTTTTAAGTTTGTGGCTGGATTTGGCAAGACCGGGAAGAAAATTCTATAGCGGTGTGAATCCAAATCCAAGAACAGTTTTCACATTCGGTAAAGCACGTTATGCCGCCCTGCCTGACTGGACTCATCGTGTATTGATGCAGGCGATGATTATTCGTAAACTGGGTGTTGACCTGTA
>CAZEQP010000135.1:0-7407 GCA_964514345.1 uncultured Candidatus Obscuribacterales bacterium | reverse complement strand
CTGTCATATCGGTGGGCGGAGCCGAGTGCACAGATGTTTTGCGTGACAGTCTGGCTCGCGGAATTGATTCAGCTATTCATGTAAACGACCCCGATTTGGTCAATCTTGATCCTCTGACAGCAGCCAAAGTGCTTGCCAAGGTGATTAAAGAAGGCGGATTTGATTTAGTCCTTTGTGGACAGCAAGGTGTAGGCGGCGACAACAGCCAACTTCCTTCCATTCTGGCCGAACTTCTTGATATGCCCCAGGCGACACTAGTCGTCAAGCTGCAAATCGCTGACGGCAAATTCAAAGCCGAACGTGAAATCGAAGGTGCCCATGAAATTATTGAAGGCTCGCTGCCTGCGGTTATTTCTACTCAAAAAGGATTGAACGAGCCCAGATACCCTTCAATCAAAGGTGTGATGGCAGCCCGTAAGAAAACAATTGATGTAAAAACAGCCGAAGCTCTCGGCTTAAAAGGCACTGTCGGTCAAGACAGCCGCCGCGCCGTCATCAAGAAAATGATGATGCCGCCTGATCGTCCTCAAGGCAAAATGATTGAAGGCGATGCCGACACACAAGCCAAAACACTTGTAAGCCTGCTCAAAACTGAAGCACGCGTACTGTAATTTTTACCGGGAGAAAAGAAATGGCAAACGGAACTCTTGTATTTATCGAACAACGCGACGGCAATATCAAAAAAGCCAGTCTTGAAACTTTGTGTCAGGCTAAAAAATTGAAAAATGCCGGACCAGTAAGCGCAGTCATCGTAGGTGAAAAAGCCAAAGACCTGGCAGCTAAAGTTTCTCTTTACGCCCCTGAAAAAATCTATGTGCTCGATGGTGCCGAATATGCGACATATTCGACCGAGGCTTATACAGACGCTCTGGATAAAGCGATTAAAACCGCCGATCCCAAATTTGTATTTGCCGCTCACACAGCTATGGCAAAAGATTTGATACCGCGTGTGGCAGCTCGTTTTGATGCTGCCTGCATCTCAGATGTTATGGAATTCCAGGCTGAAAACGGATGCTTGAATCCTGTGCGTCCGATGTATTCAGGCAAATGCTACGGCATGTATGACATTAAGAGTGCAATTGGATTTATCACCATTCGTCCTAATGTGTTTTCTCTTGATGCAGCTGCCGAAGGTCATTCTTCACCTGTAGAAGAATTGAAAGCAGAAGTGAGAGCACCTCGCGCCAAAGTGACTGAAGTGCATAAATCTGAAGGTCAAAAACTGGAGCTGGGAGAAGCATCGATTGTTGTGTCCGGTGGACGCGGAATTAAAGGACCTGAAAACTGGGGCGTCCTGCAAGAATTGTGCGATGCCATGGGTGGTGCACTTGGTGCCTCACGCGCTGTGGTTGACGCCGGCTGGATCGACCACCAATTTCAAGTTGGTCAGACCGGTAAAACAGTCAGCCCTCAGCTTTATGTTGCTTGCGGCATCTCAGGAGCCATCCAGCACCTTGCCGGTATGTCGTCTTCTAAAATCATTGTTGCCATTAATAAAGATAAGGATGCACCTATTTTTAAATATGCCAACTATGGTCTTGTAGGGGATATTTTTGAAATCGTGCCTAAAGTGACCGCTGAAGTCAAAAAGATGAAAGAAGGTCAGTAAAAAACTGGCTTTATTTTAAAACTGTGCAAAAATCTTTCTATAGATGGAGGGGTTCTTTTTTCGCCCTTCCACGAATGCAGTAAAGGAATCTGCCAACATATGCAAATTTCTAACACAGATCTATAGGGTCTCGACCGAACCGCCTTTTATGAATGTTGGCGATATGCATACATTTCTAACTCTTTCGTTAGAATATGTATGCATAGTGCAAACATTCGTAGACCAGTGAAAAAAAGAGACTAATACCCCACTGGTTAAGCTGACCAAAAGAAGCGACACCACCCACAGAAAAGTGGAAAAGTATGTTGCAGATCTGAGCGAAAAATTATTGCGTATCGAAAAAGAACACAAGTCCGAATTTATCGATTTCAGTCAGGAATTATTGAAACTCGAAGAATGGGTGAAGTCCTAGATGACCCAACTTAGACAGATTTTGTGCGGGGGGAGAGAAAAAGAAACCCAAATTTACTACATTTGTAAAAGGACGAAAAAAGAAACCCTTTGATATCAGAGAGATATTTGTCAGGTCCGCCCTCTCCCGCTTTAAGAACGGGAAGCCCCAATACAATGGGGCTGAGAGAATAATCTCAGCCCTTTTGAGCTATTATTAAGTTATGAATAAAGAGAACTTGCAAGTACTGAGAAATGTTTTTTTGAGGGCTGCGCTCATATCGGTTCTAATGACCTGGCTTGCGGCACTTTTGACCATGGGGCTCTGGGACACCTGGATTGAAATTTCTTCTGCAATGTTTCGGGTAAAGCAAGAATTTTTAGCCGAGCTGGTCACCCAGTTTTTCACTGTAGCCAAATTTTTTACCATCTATTTATTGCTTGTGCCAGGCTTAGCCTTGCACTGGACAGTGAAGAAAATGAGTTAAGTACAAAAACAGCGCTATTTATGATTGAGATGGTAATTGTCGGCCAGCCTGTTTAATCCAACTTGAATCAGCTTCAAAAAAGTGAAAGTTGCTGAAATTGTGATGACAGATAAACCAAAACTCGAATAATCCATTTGAAGAATCCTCACAGACCCTGTTTATCATTAAACCTCCAAGAGCATGAAGGAGGCCTCAAAATCAGATTAGCTGGCATTAAGAAATTGCAAAAACTAGAATAAGTCAGCGATTAGGAGGTTCTAGCCTTCAGCTTACATGTACACGTGGTCTTTTCGCCGGATCAGGCTCTATAGAGCGCAGAATTTCGCGGGTAACAGGGGCTGTTTCGCCCTCGCCCCACAAAATATATTTGACCACATAAGCAACTGGGTGCCCTTCAGTCCAGCCGAAGTAAACGTGCGGCACTTTGCCTGTGAGGTCTCTGACATGCAAGAGAATTCCGGCTATGGCGTTTGGGACGCTGGGGCTTTCACATTTCCAGATTCTGTAGTTGTCGACCATTTCACCACGTATTATCAAATTGTCTTCCATAAAATCGGACGAGTCAGTGGGCGACACTTCAAGAAAGATGAAATCGCCTTCCGGCGGCTGGATACTGTGAAACCTTCTGGCTTCGTCTTCTTTTTTAGCGTACATGATGCCGCCCGGTCGGTGGGCCAGAAGACGGATTTCTCCTTGATGGTTGGTGAGCAGCTCATTCAAAAATGACGCCGCTTTTTCATCCAGACTGACCTTTTCGATTCGCAATTCAGTAGAGCGCATACATCTTGAAACAAAGGATGACACCACAATAAAAAGAATGAAAGCAAGTGCAATCTGAATCCCCTCGGGTCGGGCGATTATGTTGTTCAGAGTGGTGTAGACAAAAACTATAAACACAAATGGAAAATAGAAGCGTCCGCGGCTTTTTTGACGCCAGGTAGCAAGCATGGCGGCAAAAGCGGCGGAAGTCATAAAAACGAGTAAACCTGTTGCGAAGGCACCGGCTTGTTTGTCTACATTGGCATCGAAAAAGAGAACAATGGCAAAGGCGGCAAATGTTATAAATAAAACCAGAGGGCGTATAGACTCGGTCCATTCTGGCGCCATACCGTATCTGGGCAGATATCGTGGTATCAGGTTTAATAAACCGGCAAGAGCCGAAGCACCGGCGAACCAGAGTACAAGACAGGTGCTGATATCGTATACGGTGCCAAATCCATGACCTAGCATTTCATGGGCAAGATAAGCAAGTGCTCTTCCGTTGGCTTTGCCGGCTTCGGCAAATTCATTCATCGGAATTAGCAATGTGGTGGCAATCGAGCTTCCGATCAGATAGACAGCCATTATGACCGCAGCCGTCAGCAATAAATGTTTTGCTTTGCGGACTCTGCCTTTTGGATTGGCTTCGGTATCATCGGCGTCTCCTTTTATGTGAGGCATGACAGCGACACCTGTTTCAAAGCCGGACATTCCCAGAGCTAGTCGGGGAAAAGTCAAAAGAGAAACAAGAATAATTTGATCCTGAGTTGCGTGCGAATTGTTCAAATTAGAAAACCAAGTATTTAAATGAATTGGATTAGAAAATATTTGCAATAGCCCGACGCCGATGATTACACCTGTTAGCAAAAGATATGACCAGACCAGAATAACGGCAACCCAGATTGCGTCCTTGAATCCTTTGATGAAAACAGCGCCCAGTAATGCCACCAATATGAGTGTCAGACCCAGCTGGTTTTGCAGCCAGTCAGGTGCCAGTGGATTGTCAACAATGTGTTTGGCTGCATCTGACGAACAAAGAGTTATGGTCATCATGAATCCGGTGGCAGCAAATCCCAATAAACAGATGACTAACAGTTTTCCCCACCAGTTTGGCAAAAGATCTTGCAACATACTGACACTGCCCTGTCCATGCGGACTGAGTTCTGCCACTTTTGCATACATCGGATAAGCGCCGAGTAGATTTAATGCCACAAGCAAAATCATGGCAAAAGGCGAAAGATATCCGGCATAAAGACAAGCCATGGCAGGCACAAATCCCAGTGAAGAAAAATAATCTACGCCTGTAAGACACATGACGTTCCACCATTCGTCCTGGTGTTTATCACGCCCACTGGAGACTATTCTTTCAAGAAACCAATCTTTAAAAGATGACATGCATCAATTTAAACAGTTAACGCATAAAGTATGTATAAAAATACGACGATCAAAGCTGTTTTTCCTTTTGCGGAGCACCATAGACTCCTGCACTTAATCTTTTTTCGCCTTGCACTGCTAGTGTCAATTCAAGCAGGAAGCGCTTCATTTTTTGAATCTCGGCATGCAATTGTAGGAGCATGACGTTGCGCGAAGTGAGAGTTTGAATGGATAACCCTTTTTTGTGGGAGACGCTGGCGGTAAGAACGTCAAGCTGAGCTTTTGACTTTCTGTCTGTGAAGTCTGGGATATTCGAGTCGGCAATCCAGCGGTCTACAAGCTGGTCAACTCGTTTTTTTCCGTTGGGTGTATCGGCAGGTACTTGTTGCAAAAATTTCCAGACAGTCTGGGGGTATTCAATTTCACTGTTTTGTGGATAATCGAAAACCATGGCAAGCATGTTCGGTTCTTCCTCAGATGCTCTTTTTGCTCCGTTTACAGCTTTTAATGTGTACATAGAGGCTATGGAAGGAACCAGTCCTGCCGCTATACCGACAATGCCTGAAGGTATCGTGAGATTCAAACATTTCCTAGGGTTGCGCGCGTAAGTTGTATTGATACTGCCTATGGCAAGAGCCTCGCAGATAGTCCACAAAATTCCGTTTGAAATAAAGCTGGCCGCATTTATATAGGTAACCTTTTTATCTCTGTCTTCGGTAAACTCAGCCAGTATTTCTTGATAAAGCTGACTTTCTGCCTCTATTTCAGCATTGGTGAAGTCAATTTCTAGATCCACGCGCTGAAGCAACAAGTCAGCTTTTTGAATGGTGTCATGCAATTCTTGTCTGACGTGCAAACACTCCAAAGTTTTGTATTGACCGGAATCTTTGAAAGACTGAATCTCATTTCTAAGTCTTTCCAGGTCTGAAAGTAAGGGAGTTAAGCCGATGTTGTCTGCTAACTGCATTGAATTTACCGACAATTTGCGGCTGTTAATGATGACGCCTGTTTTCAATATCTGGCGCGGCATATCCATGATATTTGCATTAGGCTCTCTGCTGGACGTGGGTTTGAACGGCGCATAGGATGCTCGATCAGATGCATCGTCGTCTTTGCCTAAAGTTTGTTGACTTAAAAATTTGGACCGAGCCAGGCAAGGATAACTGTTCTGAAATAAAAACAGGTTCAAGAAAAATAGTAAAAGAAAAGCTCTATTTCGAGTTGACATACGCACGTTGAAAGAACCAATCAAATAATAGTGCTCAAGGAGCATCAACGCTTGAAGACTTTCTAAGTTAATATGCTTTTGATGTGGCTTTGTTTGCCTTTGACAGAATCTTTATGCTCTTGAGCTTATAGTTCAACCGGTTGGAACTAGTAGAAGGTGAACCCGTGGGCGATTGGAAGAATTGTAAGAAAAGCATTTTTTGTCTGGCTCTGATGACAACTCAATTGATACTTGCGCCACTTGCAGTATATGCAGAAGTGGGGCAGTCAAGAGAAGTGGGGGCAAACACTCAGGCGTTTCCCACCCAGATTTTAAAAACCGGCGTGACTTTGAACACAACTGCAATCTCACCCAATAGTTTGCAATTGTCCAATTCAATCGGTCTCACTACAGTTTTGCAAGAAGTGCAAAGATTGAGACGTGAATCAGAAAGTCTTCCTGCCGGGCAAGCCGGTGAAAATCTGCAGTTGAGACAAAACTTGTGGGACGCAACTCAAAAAGCGGCGCTGATAATTCAAAAAACAGATCTGGATATTGATTTCACAGTCTCTGCCATACAGGCTGAGCGTGAGGTTTACCAGGAGATACTATCTACGTTCATAAATGATCGAGATAAAACAGTAGCTAAGATCAACGCGATCTCCTTTATTTCAAACGGAATTTTGTGGACTGTAAACTGTGCTCTTGCAATTGGAAGCATAAACACTACTTATGCCCGCAATCCTAAAAAATGCATCAACCTGACTATTCCCTCAGGCATAGTGGGAATAGCTGCCGGTCTGGTACCCTCCATCGCTTCGCTTTATACGCTCAAAGCTGTGAATGGATACAAAAAAACATCGGAAGTGGAACCTAATATGCTTGCAAAAATTTTCGGGTATCAAACCAATCCTGATATCGAATATCCAAAGTCAGTCTGGAATTATTTGAATCAAGCTCCGCCTAATGAAAAAGCAGGCAAGACCAGGCTAAACACAATCATAGACCGCTGGATAGCAGACTCCAATATGTCCGGATTTACCGACCGTCACAGCAAGAGACAATTAGATGTTCTGACGGCCAGTGTGGCCCAGAAAAAGGGACTGACTATAAATTCACTCACTGCTCGCTCGGTTATGTTGCAACAGTTGCAGGCAGAGGTTTTAAAAATGAAACGCCTTTTGCTTGAACTGAATATGGTGGCAAATGGCGAAAAAGAATTGCTTGCTCAAAATAATGACCAGCCGGTATTGAGACAGTAATCAGCCGACAATTATCTTGGGGCGTTTCTCCGGATTCTTTTCCAGTTCACGCAATATTTCTCTTGTGACTGGCGCAGTCTCACCTTCACCTAGAAAAATATATTTGAACACATAGCTCAAAGGATGTCCTTCGGTCCAGCCAAAATAGGCGCAGGGAATGGTTTTGGTGCTGTTGCGCAAATGCAGTAACAGGGCGGCAATAGCATTTGGAATAGCAGGGCATTCTGCTTTGAAAACTCTAAATCCGTTTATTTCATGACCTGAAATTTCAAGACAATCGTCGTCAAACTCAGATGGATTTTTCAATTCAAGCTCAAG
>CAZEQP010000134.1:0-7414 GCA_964514345.1 uncultured Candidatus Obscuribacterales bacterium | reverse complement strand
AGCCAGCCTTTATGCCATGGTTTTTGAAAAGATGGGATACGTTGTCAGTCCCGGTCCGCTTGAAGACAGGTTCGACATAATTCAGTCTATTATTTTGGGCTCAGCCGATAAACTGGTCGAATTTTGCCAGACCATTCAGAAATATTCACCGGTGAATTCACATGTTTGCCCGGCACCGGCTCAAATGCCCGGCTATCAAGACGAAGTGGTTATGGCAGGCGGCACGTTTGTGGAAAATTCAACTATTGAATTCTCAGCCGATGGTCCTTTACGTTCGCCTTATGTCGCCTATCTGCAGGGCGGACTTTCTTATCATCATATTAGATACTGTTTGGAGCGCACTTTAGCCGAGTCCAAAACGCTGGAAAGCACGTTTTCCTAAGTTATTGAAAACGTCAAGAAAACGTCAAGAAGTCTATGGCTCTCTTTATTATTGACTGAGACTGCCCTAAAATAACCGCATAAATCTCATTGGAGGGCCGGTTCTTGGTAGCACAAATCCCCGTAAGGGAAAGAAGAGCGCCCGGCGCACGGACCGAATTGAGAATCCTTTCAGGAACTGCCAATCCTGATTTAGCCCGCGAAGTGGCTGAATATCTGGGGTTAAGCCTCTCACCTGTCAAGATTTCACCCTTTTCAGACGGCGAAATTTATGTCCAGGTGCAAGAAAGTGTGCGCGGACTGGATTGTTTTCTAATCCAACCCACATCAACGCCTGTCAATGAAAACTTAATGGAATTGCTCATTTTGCTTGATGCTCTAAAACGCGCTTCAGCCGGACGTATTACAGTAGTCATGCCTTATTACGGATATGGTCGTCAGGACCGTAAAGCCGCCGGCCGTGAAGCCATCACTTCAAAATTGGTAGCCGACCTTTTGACCACAGCCGGTGCCGAGCGTGTTGTAGCGCTGGATTTGCACGCACCGCAAATCATGGGATTTTTCAATATCCTGGTCGACCACCTTTATGCCAGCCCAGTTTTAGTCGACTATATCGCAAAACTCGACCTCAAAGATTTGGTTCTGGTTTCACCAGACGTTGGTGGTGTGTCGCGCACCCGTGCTTTTGCTAAAAAGCTGGACGACTCCCCCATCGCCATAATCGACAAACGCCGCACCAAACATAACGAAGCCGAAGTGATGAGCGTAGTCGGTGACGTGAAAGATAAAGTGGCAATTATGGTCGATGACCTGGTCGACACAGCCGGCACTCTGGTTAAAGGAGCCGAGCTTTTGAAATCACAAGGCGCAAAACGTGTTTTTGCCTGCGCTACACATGCTGTTCTATCCGGACCTGCTATCGAACGTATTATCAATTCGCCAATCGAAAAGCTCATTGTCACCAATTCTATCCCTCACGAACAAAGCGAGCTTCCGGACAAAATCGTGCAATTGAGCGTCGCCCAATTGCTTGGTGAAGCTATTTCACGTATTCACGACGACAGCTCGGTTTCCGAGATGTTCGAATAATGCTCATCGTCGAATCCTTTCCTGCCGGACCCTTGAAATGCAACTGTTCCATTATCGGTTGCAAGGAAACAGGCGAAGCGATTGTGGTGGACCCAGGCGGCGATATCGAAATAATCACCGATTTTTGCGCCAAAAACAATCTGAAAATTAAATATCTAATCCACACCCATGCCCATTTTGACCACATACACGGCAGCCGAGCGGTAAAAGAAGCAACCGGGGCAAAGATTTGTTTGCATAAAGAAGACGAGTGGCTTTATGAGAACCTGGCTATGCAATGCAGCATGTTTGGTTTTAAATATGACGATCCCCTTCCTGTCGACCATTATCTGTCGGATGAAGAAGAATTGTTAGTTGGTAATGCCAAAGCCAAAGTACTGCACACACCTGGCCATACACCGGGCAGTCTGTGTTTTTCCTTAAAAGATAAAGAGAGGGTCTTATTTTCAGGCGACACTCTTTTTAATCACAGCGTGGGACGCACCGACCTCTGGGGCGGATCGCATGAAAAGCTCATTAAGTCGATAAAAGAGCGCTTGTTAACTCTCGATGACAGCACCCGTGTAGTCTGCGGGCACGGTCCGGACACCAGCATCTGGACTGAAAAGAAAGAAAATCCTTTCTTATAGTTTTTAAATGGTTTCCAAGATATTAGGATATTACAGTTGCCGTCAAGGAGACAAATAATGCCTTTTTCTACCAAATCATTGATCAAGTCCGGTTTGCTTGCCGCCATTGTGGCACTCGGAATTAGCGCTCAATATGCTTTTGCCGAGTCAGAATCGGGTGGTTTTGTATTTGGTGACAATTCAGAATCAGGCGGTCCTCTAGACACCGGTGCCGAATCTGATGCCGGAAGAATCAAATGGGGCGAAAACTCAGAATCAGGCGGTCCTCTGGATACAGGCGCCGAGTCTGATTCAGGCGGAGTTTATCAATCTGAAGCCGAAACATTGTCGGGCGGTGCCACCAATGCCGGTTCATCTTCCGAAGCTTCAGTGGATGATCACAGCTGGGGCAAATACGTTCAGTATTACAATTTCAAATAATATCAATTGCTGATATTCAGGTAGACGGGAAACGCACCAGATATGGTGTTAGGCAAATATTTGACTTGCTTTTTCTCCCTGGCGCAAGCATCCAGCAATTCGTAGAATCTATCCAGTTCAAGCGAGATAATCTCAAGCTTCCGGTCCGAATCATAGAACAAATAATTGCCTGAATTGCCACCACCGGCTTTTATTGCTTTTCCATCTATAGACATCTGAGTGGGATGGTCATCGTCACCTTTTTTGAATGAAGTAAGCCTGCCGGTTTTCCAGAGCGACTCAGGCAAACTGCTTGGATCTTCAAACGCGGTCAGATTAAAAGGTGGCTGGGCAATGACTGTGACATTTGGCTTATTCGTATAACGAACCACCATCGGAAGTTTTTTTCCGGCATAGGTCTTAAGCATCTGCCATCGGGCATTTTTACAGGTCAAAATAGTCGTTCTCCAGAAAGAACGTGACTTGCTTTTGCCGTCGGCTGAAGTCAATTCATTGATTACAATTTCGGCTTTACCGTCACCATCCAAATCCAGAAAATCATCAGCAAAACAGGTTGATTTTTTGGGAACGTCATCATTTGCCGCATCATCCCAGTTGAAATAACCGAATGTTTCTAATACAAAAGGGGTCTTGTTTTTGTCAAACGTAAGAACTGTCAGACAATAAGACGGGGCCAGACCACAACCGCCTGTCGCCTGCAAAAGAATAATATCTTCCGCGCCGTTTTTGTCCAGGTCGCCAGTCAAAAATGTCGTCCCCAGCCCGGCAAATCTTTTTTGAAACTTCCATTCTTTGCCCCTGGCGTCGGTGCCTTCTATATAGATGTTATCGTCAGATTCAGATTTACCCAAATGCATTTTTGCTCCAGCTATAGGCAAAATGGCATTTTTTTTCAAATCTTTTGAAACGACAGTTTTAAGTTTGAATTTTTTTGCCCTGTCATTTGCCGATATGGGAGTATAGTCGTCAAAATAACCGAAGCTCGGGATATCAACGCAAATCAGGCAGGCCGCTAAGGCCGCGAATACTAAAATGGTCCTGTTTCTGGCACTTTTCAAGTTTTAGCTCTCTTTGCTTGTGGGAACATAAACATGTACTTGCAACTTGTAGAATTTAGCCTAAAAGGACAAAGAAATGAAAAAGCCCGTCTTACTGGCAGCAAGTTTGACAGCTTTAGGTTTGAGTTTACCTCTTATGGCTCAAGAAATTCCAGGTGGCGGTCCTGCTCCGGTATCGGCTGCTCCTAAAATTTTTGTTGAAACGGGTCCGACTCCTCAACAGCAAGCGGCTGCAATGTTTCAGCAAGCGCTTCAAATTCAGCAAAACTTTGCCAATGCGACAATTAACAGCGCCGCAATTCAGTCGAATCCGACCATTTCGCCGTTAGATCAGCGCTCCGGTCTCAGTCAGCAAGCTAATCAAAACGCCACTAATAATCAAGGCATAACCGGATTGGGGATAAGTTCGGACAAAGGACAAACGCCCACAATCAGTAATTCTAATCTTATGAACAAGGGCGATACAGTTGACCCACAGATTTTGGCCGCTCTTCTTAGATTCTGTCCAGGCATGGATCCTAACTTCCTCAACAAACTGCTTACCGATGTTCAAGTGACAGTGCGATACGGTCATCCCAATGCAGCCCAAATTTTAAGAGATTTTTCGGCAATACTTGAGCAACATCTGGACCCCGGTCTAAACACAGCGCAAAAGCAAGAGATTATAAAACAAATAGTAAACGCACTGGCCACTGGTACAAGCACAGGCGGCGTCAATCCTGCCGATGCGCAAAAGACAATATTAGCAATGCAAACAGCGATTCAAAATCTTCAAAACGGCACTAAGCCGACAGGCGGCGCTTCAAATACAACAAAACCAGTTGGATCAAGTTCAGCCGTTTCTGCAAATAGTTCTGCCCTGAACAACGCCGTAAACACAATCAGCAACGCAGCAAATACTACGTTTGGAATCGGCTCCGGCAGCTCGGCCAGTTCTGCCGCTTCAGCTAATGCGAATTCTTCGTCGACAACAAAACCGGTTGGCTCGACTTCAACAAATTTGTCAGCAAGTGCAAATACGTCAGCAAGTACTTCAGGCATAATGTCAACTGCAAACCAGGCTATAAGCATGATGTCTTCATTTGTTAGCGGGCAAAGCGCAAGCGCCGGCAAACTCCAACCCACAGCTTCAACCAAGCCGACAACCAGTACACCAACAACATCATTGGCAAGCACTGGCGGCGCTCAAGGCGCTATCTCTCAATCAGGTTCAAACCCGTTTCAAAATGTTGGCAGCGTCGCAAACAATTCAGTTGCCGCCTCAAAACCAACAACGGCAACGACCACAACAACCACCACAAGCACTGTGATTTCGCCTACGAATATTCAAACTGTGTCACCGTCAAATGCTTTTAGCGCAGCCGGTGCTCTGACCAATGCTTTCAATTCTATTTTTTCAAGCATGACTCGTTCAATGAGTTCTTTTTTCAAAGGTTTTTAGTTCAGAAAAATAAGTTTCAATCCAAGTATTGTGCCGACCAGCACAGATATTGTTTTGACAAATCCGGCTCCTTTTTTGCGACCAATTTTTGAACCAATGGCGGCCCCTGAAAATGAGCCAAGCACCGATGGGATCATCAATCGCAAATCCCAGTTGCCGTTTGCAATATAAATAGTCGATGCAAAAACACACCAGATGCAGGCGACCATATAATAATATCCAAGCGCTTCAAGTATGCGCAAACCGCGTGTGGCAGCCAGTGCCGACGATGTGAATATCCCGTTTCCAGCCCCGAAAAATGCTTCATAAAATCCAAGAGGCAACCCCAATAATCCGGTAACAAATCGATTGCATCTGGGCGGTGCTTCTTCCAGTCCGAATTTACGGTGCATAAAAGTGAATATAACCAGAAAGATAATTATGGCACCAATCACACGTTCAATATTTTGAGGCGGGCAGCGCATAATCACAAGTGTCCCGCAAAAGGCGCCGACCAGGCCGAAACTAATAAGACTTGCAACCAGTTTCCAATCTATCTTGTGCCCGCGCAAATAATTGCGCGCAGCCACCACAGTCCAGAGGGCCCCGTTCACATCATTGGAGGCAATTGCCACAGGCAGGGGAAAACCGAGCATCAGCCAGACCGGAGTGGTAATCATGCTTGAGCCGCCGCCGGACATTGAACTTAAAAGCGTGGCACCAAAAGCGGTGCCAGCAATAAGCAATGACATTTGCCAGTCTATGTAACCGGTCATTTCAGTTTGAAACTCTCAATTGCTTCATAAACATGAAGGTGACTTCTAATCAAAGAAACCTCAGTTATTCTTTGTCTGAGCGGCAAAAGACCTGCATCATCAAAATCAGAAACTTTAAAGCTTTTACCTTTGAACCTGGCCACAGTTACATGTGGGTTATATTCTGAATGCTTTGAAGTCGGATCTAGAACAAATGGTTTTAATTGCGCTTGTAACTTATAAACTAGATCGACAAATGGCGCGGGTGGATTACTGGAGGCAAGCACACCGACTCGTGGAGAGCGTTCGTTTGGCCAAATGTCAAATCGATCATATTCAATTTCATAAGGTTCGGTATTAGAAGCCATTTTATGCAAAATAGAACAGATATAACCCTGGTCCTCTTTTTTACATTCACCTAAAAACATCCAGGTCAGATGGCGTTTTTCAATGGCCACAAAGCGAACCGTCCTCCCCCACGCCTCGGGCAAATGCTTATTCAAATCCATTATGGATTGAACGTATGCGCGTTCTTTGGCATCTAAAAATGTCCCGACAAAAAGTCTATTCATAAGCTAATTCCACCAGAAGAGGATAATGGTCTGAACCGGCGGCAGACAAAGTTTCTCTTTTTACAGTCTGGAAATCTTGTGAATGCAACAAATGGTCAATTGGAAATAATGGAGTCGGCCAGTGCAATGACCAGGTAGGCTGATAGCCGAATCCACGTTCTGAATCTTGCAGACTAGCTTGTTTCAATAGTTGATCGAAATACGCAGAAAATGGCGTACAATTCAAATCACCTATTAATATAGCCGGTAATTTCTGTGATTTGATTTGTTCGGCAATTACAATAAACTCGTCATTGCGAAAAGTGGTGCCGGGTTTGGGAACTTTGGGATGAGCCAGAACAAAAAAAATGGTTTTTCCCGGTAATTGCACATCGGCACTAATTCTGGCTCTTTGACTCTTGTAAAAAATATCGACTTTGCCATAATGCAAAGGATAACGGCTGAACAGACAAACTCCGCCATAATGTGGTTCACGTTTTGGGTCGTGAGTGACAGAATAAGGATACTTGCTTTTCAACTTAGTAAGAAGCGTATTTTCCCATGTCTGGGTCACTTCAGAAAATCCGATGATATCCGGGTTGTTGGATTCTATTACTTTGAAAATAGTTTCGTAGTCATAATTTTTACCTCCCCACAAATTGAATTGCAAAATACTGAGCGGTTTTGACATTGTGCCGGCAGGCGGCTTCATATAAAGAGGGGCAAGATAGGCTGCGTTCAAACAGACAAAAACCAGACAAACCGCAAACCATTTGTAATATCGAAAAACAAGAAACTCGATTGTCAACAAAAGAAGCCAGAAAAAATAAACAACTCGCAAATGACTTGCCAGTTCAAAAAAATCATTGCTCGCTGAAAAACAAGCACAAAGCGACAATGCAATCGCCACAACTGCAGGAATAGAAAGTAGCTTTGCTCCTTCTTTTATCAAACCACTTTCAAACGCAAAGAGGACCAGTCATCATCGATAGACATGATGGCTACACCTTCAAGTCCTATGGTGTTGGCATAATCATTGATACTGTCACGATTGATGTCTGTTTTCTTTTTGGCAGAACCTTTGTAATAACTGACCCAGAGAGCGCCGCCT
>CAZEQP010000133.1:5886-7421 GCA_964514345.1 uncultured Candidatus Obscuribacterales bacterium | reverse complement strand
ACTATGCTGTATGCAAGAGCCATGTACATCAGGTCGATAAGAGGGAAAAGTATCATGATGAACAAAATAAAAATGGCAGGACCGGTTTCGGTGATGGCACTTCCCTGACAAAATCTTGTTTTTTTTCTTTTGCGCGCTTGAAAATTACGCATGATGCGAACACTCTATGAAAAAAGAATTTGGTAAGAGCTTTTAATATAACTAGAACATATTATGTTCTTGCCACCCGCTTGTCAAGCCGAACCAGCCGAAAATATACGTTTTTAGCGCCGCCCGCAAGGTTTTTGTTTTCGAATAAAAGTGAAGCTTGATTCAGGGAGCGGACCGGAATAACCGTAATCTTCGCCAGGAGTGATCCAACCGCCACCCTCACTTGTCTTTTCAGCTTTGGCTGTTTTGACCGATTTAGAACCGGTTTGAACAGCCGTCGTGTTTTTGTTGTTTTTGCCTCTGCTGGCAACAGATTTGAGCCCCTGCCAGGCTTTATATTTCAACGAAGAGTCTTTGCCCTGACTGTAAACCCAGTAATACTCTTTTTGAGCGGCTCCGTTCTGATTGGTCTGCTGGTAACACAAGCCCTTGTAGTAACGAGCGAGATCCGAATTGCTTTCAGGTCCGGAAAGAGAATTGAGCTTGTCTAGAGCGCTTGCATATTGTCCTTGTGCGTATATCGCCAGAGCTTCTTTGAGAGCGGCTGAAGTCTTCTCTTCACAATGAGCCGCTTGGATTGCCAATAATGCAATTGCCGAGGTTAAAAAAGTGTAGATAAATATTTTGAGCACAGATATTTAACCGTGGCAATAAGTCTACAAGAGCTTCATTCCAATCATATCTTGTTTTGAAACTTGGGTAATATATCCATATGGTTAAATCAAAATACATCCAGGTACTGATTTTATTTGCACTTTGCGCTAACAATTCAGCCTGCTCGGTGAAACCACCTGAACAGGTGAATTTTTCAGTAAAAGGCTCGCTTGGCAAAGATCAAGCACCCAAACTGGAATACTCAATTGACACCCATCCTATCGGCGAGGTGGAATCTGAAATTCGAAAGAATGAAAAAACTGCGTCAAAAGCCGCAGAAAATAAAAAGCCCGCGGCAGAAAAAGAAGCTCCTCCTGTAAATTTCGGCAACTCACTTTCTTTCCAGAGAGGTAAATATTTGCCTCAACAATCCAGTTCCGGATCCGGATCAGGTTCAAGCTCCGGACAAAACGCATCTATGCCTGCATATGCGCCGGACAGGCTGGCCAGAGCCGCCGTCATTAAATCTTACGCACCGGTACAAGTGGTGCCTATCGGTCTGGATGCTTTTTGCAAAACGGCATGGATGAATGGTTTGTTGCATGTGCGTGTGGCTTTGCTTGGACCTGAGGGTAATATCAAAACCTTTTTGCAGGACTATCCCTCCATGAAAGTGACCTTCAGAGATGAGGGTGGAAACCAGATTCAGGAGTACACAATTCCTGCAAGTTTAGTCCGCCGAGCAAACGCAAACACAAATTACGGCACGCCCACTTTCGAATACGAGGGAC
>CAZEQP010000133.1:0-5876 GCA_964514345.1 uncultured Candidatus Obscuribacterales bacterium | reverse complement strand
GCGATGCCTCTTGAGGTTTATGAACAATTCTGGCAGTGGACCCTTGAATGGGAATAGCGACTCGGGTCGCTTTATATTTGCCAGTTTAATAATTCTGGCTTGCACTTTGTTCCAGCGCTTAAGTGACTTCCGCACCATGGCTGGAGACATGGGACTTTATTTGCAATGCGGTCAGCTTTTGTTGCAGGGGCAAAAACCTTATGTTGATTTCTTTGACACCAATCCGCCATTGATAATGTATTTGAGCACTCTGCCGGCGCTCGGTCAGTTCACCGCCGGTGGTGACATTTTAGTGTGGTTTCACATTTGCATGCTGGCACTGACGTTATTTATATCCGGACTTCTGGCTGGTCTCCTCTGGACTTCTGCCCTTAAGAAATTTTTCTTTCCTGCTCTATTGTGTTTGAGCCTTTTAAGCGCCATGTCGATGTTTGATTACGGACAGAGAGAACATATCTTTTTCCTACTTTTTCTTCCTTATTTTTTCTTTTCTCTTTTGCGAAAAAGCGACAAGAAACCGGGCGGCAAATTTCACACCCCCCTTTCGATTATCACCGGAATAACGGCCGGAATAGGCTTTTGTCTGAAGCCGCAATTTTTGCTTTTCGCACTTTTTCTGGAAGCCTGGACGGCAAAAAACGCCGGACTGAGTTATGGAAAATTCTTTTTTCGTCCGGAATTTATCAGTTGTGTTGCCACCGGTTTTGTTTATGTCCTTCATTTCATTTTGTTGCCATCAGACATAAAGTCAGGCCTCTTTGGCGAGTTGATGCCGATGATGCTCAAAGGGTTCTCGGTCTACGACTCAGACCGTCCCTTTTTTCTTGAAGGCACCTGGCTACCTCTTACTCTTTTCAGTCTCTCTGCTCTGGTATCAGCATGTCTCAATTTGAAAAACAAATGGCTGGCACTGCCATTTTTACTGATGCTTGCAAGTTCTTATCTGCTTATATTAATCCAGGCGAAAAACTGGTCTTATTACGGAATACCTTTGCTTGGATTCAGCATTTTGACTGTCTTCGTTCTGTTGATAGATAGAGAAGAAAACAAAAAATTCCGAATCATAAGCATTTTTATTATGATTGGCTCCATGCTTTACAGCGCCGGTCAACTCTGGTGGCTTGATAAAGTGGCTAAAGGAATGGACTTTCGTTTTGCTCCAGTGGTCAGAAAATTTGCCCAGGCAAATGACAAAGTGCTTTATCTCGATGTCACTTCCTGCCCCTGGTACGCGTTTGCCGCGCATGAAAATATAATGCCTGCCTGCCGCTATTTATGGCTCTTTCCCATAACAATCACTGAGCATGAACTGACAAAAAAGAAAAATGAAAGAATGCGTCCTGCGCTTCTTGAACGAGAAGAAAAAGTTATAAAAAACATTCTTAGAGACGCAGAAAAAAACAAACCGCCGCTTATAGTTTGCCGCAAAGACCGCGCTTACAAACTGCCTGAATCATTCAACCTGTTTTTGTTTCTCAATGAAAAAGGGCTGGGCACCCTTTTTGAAAAGTACACTTTGCAGCAAGAAGACTCTGATTTTGTCTATCTCACCCGAAAGAATTGATTCGGACCTAATTAATCGTTGACCGACATCACCAGCTGCGGTGTCGGAATATGATGGTCTTCACGCATGGGAACAATGGCTGTGCCTACGGCAAAAAATTCTATTACATGTGAGCTCCAGCCATAATTGCCTTCGGTGATATTGACTCCCACGATACCTTCAGCTTTGTGCTGCTCGGCTTCCACTTGCATACGTTCCATAGCCAGTTCACGAGCGTCATACAAACCTTGAGTGAAATTGGTCATTTCCACATTTTTGCCGATGTTCTGGAACCACTGACCGATGCTTTGATAGGCAATATGATAAACACAATTGCCCATGACCATTCCTACAGGTCGGTAGCCGGAACGTAACAGTGTCCAGAAGTCCTGACCAGAAAGATCGCTGGTGAAAGGTTTTCCGTTGGGGGCTCTGAATGATTTGTCCCCGTTTTTGTTGTAAACGGCTGTGCCGATGGCGACAAATTCTGCCAGGTCCTGATTCCAACTCATGTGTTTCACGTGCAACCTGACCCCGACGATGCCGTCGGCATCCAGTTCCTGTGCTTCTTCCTGCATGCGCGACATAGCCAGTTCGCGGGCGTGATACAAAGCCTGGGTCAAAACATCCATTTCCATATTTTGCATCAAACGCGGGAATTGAAATCCGATGTGATAAATGGAGCTGCCCACCACAAGCCCAGCCGGCTCAAATCCTGCTTCTTTGATGAGCAAGAACTCGTTGACCGAAAGATCCGACGTGAAAAGGACCCGTTTGCCGCCTGAGCCTTTCATATGCTTTAGGCGTTCATGCGCATGCTCTGGAATTTCGAACTCAGGTTGATCAGGCATCTTTATTCCCCATTACCGTAGTATTTTTTTAGTGCGTCAAATTCAAGAATGTCCGAATCCAGTTCTCGCAGTCGGCTCGGCTTGGCTGAAGCCAGTTTTCGATCAGCCAGGTTGATGCAAAACTGGGGCGACAGTTTGGATAGTTTTTCTTTGTCGTGCGGAATATAATCGCGATCCTCGATGATACCGGTGCCGATGGCAGACATGTGCAAAATCATGTCCCAGGCGTTGTCGTTTTTCTCGCTCAAACGAATTTGTTCCATATCGTAATCAATCTGCACACCCACAATTCCGTCTGCAGCCGAATTATCCAGATCGTGCTTCAAATGGCTCATCACAAGGTGTCTTGCGTCATAAAAACTTTGTGTGAATAATTCAATTTCTTGATTATTCGTCTGATTGCCGCCCCACCAGGCGTACATCTGATTTTGTGTGGTCCAGGTAGTAAAAATGTAATAGGAGCAGATACCAAAAGCCAGACTGACAGGACGGTAGCCGCCTGTGAGAAGTTGCCAGAATTCCTGACCGCTCAAATCACAAACGAATACATCGCGATCACGAGGCCATCCGGGGATTTTTATTGCGGTGCCTACGGCGGTGAACTCTCTTAAGCTGGTAGACCAGGGTCTTGAGCCGGCGTTAACTTTGACACCGATGACACCGTTTGCACCCATCAAGCGCGCTTCTTCTTTCAAGCGCTCCACTGCTTTGTGTCTTGCTTGCAATAATGCCTGACTGACCGAAGTCATTTCGCCGGTTTTTAACCTGATACGAAACATGCTGCCGAACATGCTTATGTTGAAAAATGCAGTCCCCATCACCTGTCCAATGGGAATAATATTTTGCTCGCGTGTCAAAAGATACTCTTTGACCGAAAGATCACTTGAAAAAAATTTAGAGCCTGAGGCTAGTTGTTTTTCAATTCTTTCTTTAGCAAGAATCGGAATACCGCCACGCTCAAGTTCTGCGCGTGATGCTTTTTGCACCTCTTTATAACGCTTATTTTCTTCGTTGCTTTTTTTAGGCACTTAGAATCGACCGCCTGAAATGAATCGAGCTAGCGTTTCTCTTGCCGCCGCACTCTTGGCAGCCAAATCGGTTAAATGTTGGACTATAGAATCAATACATTCTTGAACAGCCATTTCGGAGGAACTCAGTGCGATTCCACGCACGAATTTTTGCTTTTTAGCTGTGACGGCTCCTTTTTTACTGACGGTAAAAACATAAGCAATTTCTTCGAACTGAACGGTGAGTTCCTCAAGCGGTCTTTGTTTGGAAAAGAAAAGTCCGCCTCTTTTTGTTTTCACATGTTCCGGCAAAATCGCTTCCAAAATCCCGCACAAAGTTTCCACGTGCTCTTTGGACTGCTTTTTGTCTGAACTGAGCATGCTTGCCAGAATGTCAAGTTGCAATGCCTTGTCTGTTTCGTCTTCCATGGAAAAATTTTAGCAGACTAAAGCTTAGAATCACTTAGCAGATACGCCGCAATGCCGAAAGCGACGGCAACATTTAATGATTCTTTTTGCCCTTTCATAGGCAGGCTGCATAAGTGGTGGCAATAGCTCATGACTTGTGGCGACAAGCCGGACACTTCATTGCCCACAATCAAGCAAAGTGGCTTGCTAAGCAAGTTTTGCGAAATAACTTCAGACAGGGGTCTTGATTTTTCAGAAGCCTCCAGACCCACAATTTGCACATTTTTTTGTTTCAAACCATCGAGTATTTCCAGAGGATTTACTTCGTATTTCCAGCTAACTGTTTTTTCCGCACCCAGACTGACTTTTTCAATTTCCTTGCGTGGAGGGCTTCCGCTGATTCCGGTTAAATATACCATTGAAAAGCCCGCTCCATCGGCGGTGCGAAAGATGGAACCTACGTTCCATAAACTGCGCACATCCTCCACCAGAACGCTCAATCCATTTGCAATTTTAGTTTTGTCAGGTATTTCAATTTCAGGACCGCCCTCTACAATCCCTGCTTCTTTGCGCCGCAAATAGCTGGCTTCAAGTTTTTGGATCGCATCTGCGGATCTGAAAGTGGCTGTTTCACCGCAAACCGGACAGCTGGAAAGCCAGTGCCCTCTTTTATTCAAAGAGTCTTCATCCGCAATTAAATCTATTTGCGCCTTACAGGTTGGATATGGACAAATTGTTTGCATGAGCATTCTTAGACTGGGGCGGCAGTGTACCAGGTAAGTGAATTGAAAATCTGATCTATTTCCCAGACAAAGTCATGAAATTTTTCCGGAGGAGAAATGAACCACACTTCCTGAACAAAGTTACCGGTATCATATGTGGTATCAAGTATAAGAGCCCTGCTCTTTAATTTTTCATTTATCCATAGACCTTGCAATTCCAGCGCATTTCTTGGATTTAAAAAAATGGTGCGGGCTTGATCGCGGGCAAAGCGCGCGGGCCAGCTCGCCTGTTCAAGCAGGAGTTGAATAGACTGTACTTCCTGTTCTGACAAAGTATGCGGAGGCTTTCTCAGTAATTCCAAAAAAGGATTCTCTTGACTGGTTAAAAAATCATATGTTTTTTTGCCCGGAGTTCTCAGACAAATGCCTGCCCGCTCATCCCTGGGCGAGACGAAGAATTTTTGCATTTGAAGATATGCGGGTCTCGGCGGCTTGGTGCCGGTCAGCCAATCTTCAGGCAAGGTCAATGTAGCTACCAGTTGTCCTTGCTTATTTGGAATCTGGATCAAAGTCATAGAATTGTTTTACCACATTATGATTTATAATCTGGCACTATGCTAAACCTATATCTTATGCGTCATGCCAAATCCAGCTGGGATACTCCCGGACTTGCCGATTTCGACCGCCCGCTCAATGAACGGGGCAAGAAGGCAGCGCCATTCATGGGCGAAGTCTTTGCTTCCAAGAATTGTCCGGTTGATTTGGTGCTTTGCTCAGGGGCAAAGCGCACTCGTCAGACCGCCGACTTATTCATGAAAGCAGCACAAATGGACACTCCCATCGACTTTGAAGATGGAATTTACGAGGCAAGCTGCCGTTCCCTGGTCAATATAATCAAAAGACAGGAAAGCGAAACAAAGAACTTATTGATGATTGGGCATAATCCGGGATTCGGCGAATTGCTTTTTTATTTGACCCTGAATCGAGAACATTTTCCCACTGCTTCATTGGCTCATATTTCTTTCGATTTTGACGACTGGTTGCATGTCAACAACGGAACAGGCAATTTTCACTGGATACTGAGACCGAAAGAACTCAAAGGATATAACGCCGGCTAACTTGCCTTAATTCGCCACTTGAAAACTAGGGGAAACCCCATTTTTAAAAGCTGCCGGCTGTTTTAAGCTAAAACTCCCTGCCTCTTTTCAAACAAAGTTTTGCTTGCCGCATACGGCAAGAAATCCGGCACGAATAAATATTTAATCATCGCCACCACCGGCGATGACAGTTTCTAATCGAGGTTAATAATGAATGAGTACCGACGTAATTTGCGTTGACGACGCTA
>CAZEQP010000132.1:0-7445 GCA_964514345.1 uncultured Candidatus Obscuribacterales bacterium | reverse complement strand
TGACCAGGGAAGATGAAGCGCAAGTGAGTCTTCCCTGGTTTTTACTAATGCAAAGCAAAAACAACCGAAAACATTCTGGAAAAAACAATGCAATCAGCAGCTGAGCTACAATCCGCGATGATTGAAGCAATCGAACGTACCATTCTCGCTCGCAAGGAAGCACCATTAAAACGGGCTGCCAAAATACTGGAAGAAATTCCGGCCTTGCTCGAAAAGGAATTCGGTCGTGAAATGACCTGTGCTGAAATTATGAAAATCGAACACCACGATCATGACGATCTGGCTCTTTATCGCGGTTGGACTCCAGAGAGTGCCGATGGCGCACGCCTTCGCGGCGCTGCCAAGCTGGTCTATGACCGGTTGAAAGAGACCGGTTTCGAAGTCCGAATTAACGTGCGCGACAAAACACTAGACTTGTACTGGACCGAGATTCCTGAACGTCTAGCTTGATTTAGCTCGGGAAAATAGGTGAGGGCGCTTTGGCGACCCTGACCTATTTTCCGGTTGCTAGCCTCTAGACCGATCGGGCAAGATGAAGCGCAAGCAAGTCTTGCCCGGTATTTCTGCCTCAAACTCTATGCAAACCACACAACCGAAAGGAAAGAATATGTCACAAGCACGAGTCTTTGTTGTTTCTGCGGTCGCTGTCGCACTGGCACTTATGATCAGTGTCGGCGCCAACCGCACCTCGAACAGCCTCGTTCCGGCGCTTCTGGTCCTCATTTACATAGGACCGGCCGGCATGGTGGCTTCGCTCGTCTGGCTTGTCTGCTCGATGCAGTCGCGCTTCCTGTCCTGGGCTATCACCTCGCTCGTTTTCTTCGCGGTGCTCTGGGGCGGGGTCGTCGCCTGCGCACTTTCCGGCCTCTTCTGAACTTCAATTCTCATGAATTACGACTAAACGCAAATGCAAGGAACACAGCATGAAATCAGCTGCTGAACTGCAAACTGCGATGATTGGTGCCGTCACCAGGGCCAATACCACCCTGCAAGAACAAGCCCAAAAAGATCGGGAAGCTCGTGAAGCGCGACTCAAGTCCGAGAAGGACCTCAAGCGCGCGGCCGAGATTCTGGATGCTGTTCCGGCTTTGATCGAACAGAAGACTCTGGAAGGATTGTGCGGCGCCACTGTCATGAATCTTGGACGTGACGACCACTATGACCTGATTAGGAATCGCCCCTGGATAAGCTCTAGCGCTGGTCCGGGTTTTCTCATCGGTGCGGCCAAACTGGTCTATGACCGTTTGCTGGAGACGGGATTTGAAGTCCGTATCGGCGAGAGAAAAATCGACATCAACTGGGGCCAAATGCCCAAACGACTATCCTGACCTGGTGTCGGTTTCAGAGGATAGGTGAGGAGCGTTCGCTCTTCACCTATCTTTTGTTTTTTACTAAAATGACTACATGAGATAGTAAAAATAGGACAAATTAATAAGTCAGGTGAAAAACAGCAAGACATCAGTGTTTAGCCGATGCCTTGCTGTCGAAAGTTCAAATGATTGTTTTAAAATTCTTCCCGCGCCAAATTATTTGGGCAGAGAAGTAGATTCCGAGTCGCTCAGTTTGTAAGCCTCGGTGCGAGATTTCTCGAACTCTTTGTTCAGGTCGCCGAGGGCTTTCGACTTTTCGGCTTGAATGCCGTCGACTTCTGCTCGATATGGTTCGAATGCCTTTTCAACCGCAGATTCCGCTGCCTCATGCTCACTGTTCAAGGGAGCAAGAGTTTCGCGCATTTTTTTGCGAAGCTCGGCGATCTGCTGGTCGAAGGGCTTTCGAGCTTCTTCGATTTTCGCTTCGACTTCTTCGACCTTCTGCAACTCGGCTTTTATGTTGTCGCGACCGCGCTGCATTGCAGCCTCGACGCGATCGTCGAAAGGCTGGCCCATCTCCTCAAGTTGTTTCCTGAGGCCCTTGACCTTTTCAATCAATTCTATCCGCTGCTTAGCGCCAGCCAGGCGGGAATCGACGAAATCGATCAGCGATTTCGTCGTGGTCAGGTTGGTGGGTTTGCCGTAAACAACCACACCCAGTTTCGGGTATGAGAAAACGACGCTGCCGGCGTCGGCGCCGAGGTTCTTCTTGTCGATCTTGACGAAGTAGACTTCGGGACGAGCGCCGGCGACCTGCTTGAGCAGTTTCTCGGTAGGCTCGCAAGTCGGACAGTCGTCGCTGACGATAAGCGTGAATGTCGGCTTCTCCGGTCTGGAGATGGTCTGCTGAACGTCTTTCTCTGCGACGACGGTAAGGTCGACCACTTTGGCCTCCTCCTTGCAGCCAGCCAGAAGTACGCTGGACAGAACCGCAGCAGTGAGGAGTGCCGCAAATTTGAATTTCATTTTGTTTCCTGTTTTTAGTGTTTCTAGATAGAGCAGGAAAAAGATTGGTTGATGAATCCTCTGATGGAGAGAAGAAAATAGAATTGAAATCTATGAAAGAATGGTAAGCAAAAACAGCCAATATTTATCTTTATGTAGTTGCCAATATTAAATTGACTTAGCGCAGCTTGCGGCAGGATTAGAAAGACGTCGTAAAAAATGAGGCTTATAGCGTAATAAACCTATTTTTGACCTCTTTTTTAGGTCGATTACGCTATAAACCCGTCTTTTTATATCTTTTACGCTATATGCGTTTTCATCTGAAATAGGAAACGCTGCCACTAAAAGGCGGAAAAGGCAGTAGCCGTAGATTTTTCTGTGATTTTGGTAACACTGTTAGATATAGTAGAGACGAGGGGAAAGAAAGAGGAAACAGTATCCGGTTATTGAAGCCAGATCTGTTCCCTCTTCCCATCACTCATTATCGAAAATCGTCAGAGCGATCAAACGTCAGGCGTCAACGACGACCAACGTCAGACGTAATAAAAGACGTCAGAGATGCTCAGCCCAGGACGATGTCGAACTTGCCCTGCTGCACCACATTTGGTTGCGGTGTGGCCGGGTTGAATGAGATCAACAGCTCCGGCTGGAAGAAGTCGTCGCCGGGCAGATCCTTGAGGTTCCACGGGTCATCCGGGAAATAGAGCTGCGTGATGAGCGTCGCGTGACCGGCAGCCTCGACCATCACATGGATGTGAGCCGGCCGGAAGCCGCCCGCGCCGACGTCATAGTTGCCGGGACGCAGAGCCGAGAAATTGTAGTTGCCGTTGGCGTCGGTGATGATGCGGCCACGCAGCTTCATCTGCGAAACCGGGATGTTGCGCGGGCGACCGCGGGAGTCCTGGTTGTCGTACTTGCCTGAGGGGTCGGCCAGCCAGACGTGCACAGTGGCATTGGCGATGGCGGCGCCGGCTGTGTTAAGCACCTTGCCGGAAACGTCGATGCGGTTGCCGGTCAGACCTGCCGGAATGAGATTGTTGGTGAAGGGCGAATTGGCGAGAAAGTACGGTCCGTCGACCTGCTTCGGGGTAGCCGGGAGGCTCATTGCGTTTGCTCCTTTTGGAATCCAGGAAACGGCAAAAGCCCCCAATCCCAGGACGAGCTGCATGACAGAACGTCTTGAATGCAGTTTTTGCATATTGTTTTCCTTTCGGTTGTGTTTCAGGGTAATGAAAGGAATCACCGCATTTGGTATCACACTAAAAATCAGGTCGCTCAAGTAGCTAGCAACACAAATGATTTTTAGTGGGGAGTAATGCGGTTTGGCTTAAGTTGGCAAAGAAGTGAAGTAAAAAAGAACAGCTTATGTAAGTTGATCGGCCCTAGTGCTTTCAACTTAATTTAAAGGCAAAAAGGGCTTTTAAAGAGGCTTTTAAAATTTCAAAGAATCCAAGAGGTGTGCTAGTTGAATCATCTTGGCGACCACGCTCGCGCGCACAGATAAATTACTATATGAAGCAATAGCGTCACCATAAAAAGAAATGGTTCTGAAAAATAAAAAAGTGCAAGAAGTCCCGGCCGGTAAACAAATCCGGCCAGGACATTTCTCGCATTACTGCCAGGGAGCGTCAACTGCGATGCGACGAACCTGCACATTCGTGTAGCCGAGCTGTCTCAGTCGGTCTGCGGTCGCCTGGTTGCGGACCCATACAGATGACGCCTTAGACAAATCGAGCTGCGGAACAACAAGTTCAACCGAGCAGCCATCTTTGGCGGCTTTGTGCAACCAGAGGTGACGGCTCCAGGAGCGCTTGAAGACGTTATCCACGTCAGATTCGTCAGGAAGAATTCCCTGTGTCAGTCCGTTCATGACTGAGATCGCCCACCAGCTGCTGTCCATAAAGGTGCAAACTGGGGGAGCCTCGTCGAAACGGAACATGACCAGATTGGGAAAACGTCCAGCCTTTCTGCGCTTCAAAGTCACAAGTCGACCTGTTTTCGGGCACCTTGTTTGTGAGAGTGAAACCCGCCACTGGTTGTGATAACCGGTGGTATAGGGTGCCTCATCCTCATTGCCCGCGGCCAGAAACATCGGGAAGTATCCGATGCGTTCTTCAAGCCAGCGATAGGCAGGCAGATACTCTTTCGATGAGTGACGCGGTGCAGGAACAAGTACTGCCGGACGCTTCACTTTAGATACTGACGTGCAGTGCCAGAAGCTAACTGTCATGTTAGTCCTTTCTTCCAGAATCACAGCGCCGAACGGAACCGGAGATTTAAGCCTCCGGATTACCGACCCAGCACTGTCAGGCTGAAGGCTTCTTGGTGACGAAAAGATGCTTGTACTGCAGGCAGCCACGGATCATAATGAAGTTGCTGATTGCGCAGCAGGCTGCCAGTCCGGACCACAAAACCAGCACGTGTTCCGGCAACGGATGTGACGTGAACAGCCAAGCGTAAGAAATCGCCAGCGTCAGAGCCAGGGTCAGCATGGTGATGACGAACCAGAACTCGAATCCGTACTTGGCGTTCACCGTCTTGCCTTACAGGGCTCCAAGAAGCACTGCAAACAAAAAGTTCATGCTGTTTCCTTTCTTCAGGTTTATGTTGACCGGCTTGGTAACTGAGTTTCACCAAGCGCGGCATAAGGATTTACAGAGTGGGAACGAGAGTGTTTTTGTTTGAGTTACAGGGAAGGTAAGATCAAAAGATAGTTTAATACTGAGCAAACAGACTTTAGAGGACAAGACCTGCTGCTCTGTTTTAATCAGATCACTAGCTGTTTAAGATTAAATAGCGTCTTAAGCTGCTAGCGCAGGTTAGTACAGCGCTGTTAGAACTTGTGCCCGAGAACCTCGCGCCGATACTGCCGATTGGGCATCCAGCGCTTGCCTGAGTAGAGTCCAGGGTTGAAGCCCAGGCTGCTCAGACGGACGACTTCGGCATAGTCGACCAATTTGGCTTTCGCCTCAGCCGGACCAAGTTTGAGATACTCCTTGATCAACATGCAGAGAAATTCGATGCCCTTGAGCTTCTGGTGCCGCCGCATGTAAGAGGCGAATGGAATGATTACCAGCTGGTATTCGAACTGGTCTTCGCTGGGGTAAAGCCGCTTGTGAAGCTCAATCGAGAATCCCAGATTCTTGGCAGAGCCGGGATTTTTGTGCAGGTAAATCATTCCGAAACCGGAAGTGGTGTGCTTGAGCACGAAAGAGAAAAAGTCGGCGAACAGATTCTCGTCTTCGGCATAAAGCCCGACATAGGTGTGAACCTGATTGCTGTACCGCTTGCGCTCAGGATGTCCAAAACAGCAGTCGAGAGTTCTCACTCCTGCGACCTTGTTCAAGAGCCGGATTAGCTGCGGCAGCTCGGGATCGAGTTTGCCGTAACCTTTTCCTTTGTGACGTTCTCTCTGTTTCAGTTTTTTGACCAAGTGCGTGTCCTTTCCTCTGGTTGCATAAACGGCAAGGACTCGCGCCCTTGCCGTCTTAGTCGAAGGATGTCGCCGCTCAGTTCTTAACCGGCTGCAAAAACTTTGCCAGCCCGTAGGGGATGAAGATGAGCGGCACGAAGGTGTAGACCATGAGCATGACATAGGTCAGGATCGCCATGGGCGTCTGCCCGATCACGTTGATGCCGGCGAAGTAGTCGATCGCGATGAGCGCGGGAGCCGCCAGATAAAAACCGGCGAAAACCTTGACCCAAGGCGGGTTCTTCACCCAGAGAGCACCGATGGAGTAGATCGTCAGGCAGAGGAAGCCGAGTCCAGTTAACAGATGCATTTGAGAGTCCTTTTCAGTTGTGGCCGGGAACGAGAATGCTGTGGCCGACCGGATTCAGTCCGGCGCTGTGATGACGGGCAGACTCATGGATGTTATCCAGAAGCGTCAGGATAGACGCCCCCAGAACAGCCGTAAAAGCTGCCGCGATGAGTAGTGCCTTCATGTTTAGTCCTTTCTGTGGGTTTAGTTATTGGGGTGAATGAAAATGGCAATAATGATCAAACTTATTAAAAAATGGATAAATAAAGCAAGCAAAAAATTATAAAATGGACTTACCAATTAGCGCGGATGACTCAACAATTAGCCCAACCGTTATCGGTTGAGTTTTTAAAAAAGCCTGGAAGCCCAAGCAGAAACGCACCGACCAAAATCGGTGCGTTTCAAAGGCAAAATTCTCAGCTTAAATCAGTCGCCACATGGCGACATTCTAAAAACTTGTTTGAACTGAATTGCGACTAACTAATTAGTTGGTCGAACCGTAGGTCATTCCATCGATGTATGAGCCGGGGCAAACCAGAACGTTGCCATTGTGCTCTCTGTACCAACGAAGAGCTTTGGCTTTTCTGTGGATTGTGCGCTTGCGGTGGCTAGCGTAGGAATAAGCCGGAGGCTTCAGGTGGAAATATCTGCCTTCATCTCCACAAGCCTGGCTGAAAGCCGGCATTGCGATTGCGGAAAGAAGTACTGCTGCTACTAATGCTCTCATTAAGATCCCTCTCCTTCAAAGTGAGCGAAAAGCTCGCCTGAGTTTTTTACCTAGCACAAATTTTACTATTCCCGGGCGGCAAGAAAAATTGTCAAGGATCTTATAAACAAGAAAAAGTTTGAAAGAAAAAAGGCTGTCAAGGTCCACTATGTGATGCAAAAAGCCACAAACAATGAACAGCAGGCATATTATCAAGCAGGGCGTGGAAGGTTGTCGATATCACAAATATATAAATACAAGGTGTGATTAGAAACTTAACGATGGACCTTAAAGGTAGTCGCGTACCCCCGCAGCCACAAGATAGTAAAGATGCCCTCAAATGGTTTGTCGATTATTCGGCAGCCGGAGCAGGCAGTCAAAGGGGGCTTTTCCTTACCGATTTTCAAGCGGAACAGCAGCAGGATCTCGAAGCCACCCTGCAGATACTTGCAGGGCAGGGAATCGAGCCCTTCATTATTGAAAACGAGGTCCTTTACGCTCAGGCTGACCAGGTCTGGCAGATAGCCAGCAATTATGCCCCATTCAATCAGCCGGCGGTCACAGAGTTCGAACTCAATTTACTTGGCAGCCCGCTTGCAGTCATTCGAAATCTGGAAGCGCCCGAGCGGGCGCACCATTTATGGTATCTCTACCACTATATTC
>CAZEQP010000131.1:0-7489 GCA_964514345.1 uncultured Candidatus Obscuribacterales bacterium | reverse complement strand
TGCCAAGGGAATGTCATTTATTTGCAGGGTGACAACGGCTCAGGCAAATCAACCATACTTGAAGCTATTGCAGTAAATCTCAAATTGCCCAGAATGGGTGGCGACAAAAATTTCGATTTTGATTCCAAATACGGAAACTCGCAATTAAACGATCATTTAAAATGTCAGAAAAGTCATAATCGTCCCCAAAACATGTATTTTCTGCGGGCTGAAAGCATGTATGAAAAAGCGAATATGACTATGCAAAAATTGGTTGAACTGAATCAAACCGAAGGTTATTACGCAAAAACCAGCAGAATGGTGCACACCAGATCTCATGGTGAAACTTTCATGAGTCTTATGACCACTCAACTGAAAGAAAGTGGATTATATTTACTCGACGAACCGGAGGCAGCCCTTTCAGCTACACGACTGCTTTCGGCTCTGGTGCGTATGGAAGATCTGGTCAATGCAGAGTCGCAATTTGTTATCGCCACACATTCGCCAATACTTTTATCATATCCTCGCAGTCGCATTTATTTATTCGATAAGGCAGGTTGCCGTCAGGTTAGTTTTGAAGAAACAGAACACTTCAGAGTGACCAAAGATTTTTTGAACAACTATCCTAAACGAATTCAACAATTGCTCAGACCCACTCCACTTCTTGATTGGTTGGAAGAAAATGCCGAATCTGAAAATTGATATAATATTGTCGCCCATACACTGGATGTTTATATGAAAAAAGTCTTTGCTTTATTCTTATTTCTTTCACTTGTCTTCCTGCCTTCAGCTGCCAGGGCTCAGGAAGAAGACGATTTTGATCCCAAGACTCCGGTGAGCGACAAATGGGCAGTGGTAATAGGCATAAGCAAATTTGCCCGACCCACTTTGAATTTGAAATATGCCGCCAAAGACGCCACCGATTTTAGAGACTTTCTAATCAACAAATGTCATTTTGCCCCGGATCATGTTCTTACCCTGCTTAATGAAAAAGCCACCAAGAATAACATCATGGACGCTCTGGGACAGGGTTGGCTCCCACACGCCGCCATCGAAAGCGATCTTGTAGTCATATTCTTTTCCAGTCACGGCAGCCCTTCCGATATGGACACGTCCGGTGTCAATTATGTGGTGGCACATGACACCAACCCGGACAAATTGTTTTTAACAGGTGTTTCAATTCAAGACCTTGCCGAAACAATAAGAAAAAGAGTGCAAAGCAAGCGGGTTTTAATTGTGCTTGACACCTGCCACTCAGGTGGTGCCAGCTCCAGCAAAGGCTTATACCGGGCAGCCGGTGTTGACGCCAAACAAATAGCTCAAGGCACCGGTCACGCTGTCATTTGTTCTAGTGCAAAGTCCGAGTCGTCATGGGAATCGAACAATTATCAAAATGGTGTTTTCACTCACACCCTGATTGACAGTTTCCAGACTAATGGAGAAAATACTAAACTGAGCGAAGCATTCAACAAGCTTAAAACCGGCGTTCAATCACAAGTGGCAGCAGAACGTGGTGTAAGCCAGACGCCAGTGCTTGAAGCGAGCAAGTGGAAAGGCGATGAGATGGTCCTGGCAATTAACCCCGCCAGTCCCCGCCCGGTTCCGGGCGAAGTTCTGGCCGCAGCTGAAGAATTTGATAAAGCCATACCGGAGGTGAGTGCAGCGCCAGCTCAATCTAAAGAGCAAGCGGTGGCACAATCCAAAGCATCACCGGCGATACCGGATATCAAAGGTGATTTTCTTGGCTCAAACGGAATCAAATATTCTTACTGGCAGCAAGGCCGCAAATGCGGATGGAATCTGCCTATGTTCGGAACAACGGGCAAATGCACCATCTCAGAAGACGGTAAAACTCTCCATTCCACCTGGACAGGCTTTGTTTCAGGCAAAAGCACCTCAGACCTTGAATGTGATGAAAACGGCAGAGTAGTAAAAATAACCGCCGATGACGGCACGATACTCGAGCGCCTGAACAAATAAACTACTTGATCAGATTTTTGACTTTATCTCTGTAACGATAATAATCTTGCTTGTATTTATCCGGCACGCGGATATCTTGCATGTCCACACCCAGATTTTTCAAATTTGAATTTAAGCTCGAATTTGCAGTTTGTCCGCCGGGAAGAATTTGATTGTTCTGAACAGGTATTTGATTTGGATTAATGTTCTGGTTAATCTGATTAAGATTACTGGGAGTAAGCGGATTGTTCCTATTACTTAAATTGGTCCCCAGCTTTTTGTCCACATATTCAGTGACCTCTTGCTGCACCCGCTGCTTAATCTGTCCTGAAGCGCCAACTGGTTGAGCCACCTGCTGCTGTACCGGAATTTGTTGCGCGCCAAGAGGTTGAGTCAACGGCTGGTTCATATTGGGATTAATTGCCTGACTAGCTGGCTGTGTTTGATTGCGAACAGCATCACGCAGCCCATACCAGACCTTTTTGCTCAGATCTTCCCCGGCAAATGCAGGCTGCCCGCACGAAATGGCTAAAAGAACCAGAAACGCCTTCTTGCTCATAACACACCCCTCAAACAGGACATATTAATATTATACTCTTGCCAACCCATTGCTATATCATGGTGGCATGAATCTGGACGATTTACTCAAACAAACTGTGCACAGGAAGTATCCTCCCCCGGCATATTCCTGGTTAATGACTCAGGGCTGGGACGAACTTTTATTTGCCCACTGGTCGGTCAGTCCGGAGCAAATCCAAGCCCTGCTACCGCCCGGACTCGTTGTCGACACTTTTGACGATAAAGCCTGGGTGGGTGTGGTTCCATTTGTTATGCGCAGGGTGCGATTTAACCGCACTCCCTTTGTAAGCGAATTTCTTGAACTGAATGTGCGCACTTATGTCACACATAAAGGTGAGTCCGGAGTTTATTTTTTCAGTCTGGATGCATCCAATCGGCTGGCGGTGGAAGGGGCACGTTTGAGTTATAAACTGCCTTATTTCAACGCAGTTATGAAAAAAACACAGTCGGATGAATGGACAAATTATGAAAGTACTCGCGTTGATTCTAGAGGCAAATCATGCCGTTTGAAAGTAAGTTACCGTCCGCTTGAAGATAGAATCGACGCCACCAAAGTACCTGATGGCCTTGCGTACTTTTTGACTGAGCGCTATCGCTTGTTTACATTCAACAGTGGTCACATACTGAAAGCGGAAGTACACCATCTGCCCTGGCCTTTGCAAAAAGCGGAAGCAAAATTCGAAGTAAACACAATGCTTGAGCCTGTTGGAATAGAACTTAAGGGCGAGCCGGTTTTGTATTATTCAAAAGAACTGAGCACGCTTGAATGGGCACCGGCAAGAGTATTGAAAGCTCTACCTGAGCCATTATTGCAAAAGAGTGACGACAATCCTTCTTTTATGCAATGGCTATTCGGTCTGGAAAATTTAATGCTGCCTTTGACTGGAAGACAATTAAAACTTCAGTCTATTCACAGTCAAACTGAAACATTGAATATTTTGAAAGACAAGACGCCTTCACATTTAATATCACGTTTGAAAGAAAACAAATTTGCTCTTTATGTAAAAACTCCGGTCTATCTAAGACCGTTCATAACTAAAATGAACGGCGTGGTGCAAGAGGACGGACAGATTTTAGCCAGAGTCGGCATTTCACGCTGGGCTCAAGGGGTTATAAACGGTCCAATAGCCGCCGCCTTTTCAATCGGTATCGGCTTTGCTGTTTCAAGTTATCTTTTGCCTCACCCCATTTTATTGTTCTATGCATTTTTATTGGCTTCAGTTGTTCCATTGCTTTCTTGTTTGATTTCGGTGCTGATTTGCAAACACCTGATGACGCAAGATTTACCGTCTTTAGTTGAACATCTAGAATCGGTTTGTGGATCATCTGACTGGATAGGCGCGGATCTGGAAAAATGGAAGGAACTCCCCCGGCACAAACTTTTTTCCACTGAAATAATTGCTGGTATTGTGTGCGGTGTTATATATCTTGGTATTGCCTTTGGTTTGCACGCCCAGGCATGGAATTTGTGGTGCGAAGGCAAATACAAAGCCTGCGCCGATCTATGCCGTCCGGTTGCCAGCCTGGCGCAAGCCATATTAGGTGACGACAGTGCCACAGTGGCTGATTGCAAATATTATCTGGCTGAATGTTATAGATGTATGGGTGATACCAAAAAAGCAAAAGAAATGTATTTGCAGGCAATAGATGTGATGGCAAAAACACTGGGCGAAGAGAATCCGTTTTATGCGGATGCCGTTTACAACTTAGGTCGCTGTCAGGAAATCGAAGGCGAATTTGATAAAGCATACGAGAACTACAAAAAAACACTTTCAATATGGAAGAACTCTCCTCTGGTAGGTCCCAGAAATATGGTCTACGCCAAAGGATTGAATCGTACCGCCATCTGTTTGCTCAAAATGAACAGAGCAAAAGAAGCCCGCCCGCTTATGGAAGAATGTTTAAAAATAGACAAAGCTTATAAAAAACGAGCTGGCAAAAGCATTCAAGAAGACTTAAATGATCTAGCCGCTATTGACATTGCTTTGGGAGATTATCACAGGGCAAGAGATGAAGCTCAAAAAAGCATCGACCGCAAAGACAAAGAAAATGCCTCAAGTCTTGAAATGTTGCCTTCATATATCAACTTACGCCGCGCCAACATCGGTTTGAACTTAAACGAACACCCGGACGCGGATAGATCTGATTTAAATAAACTTTTGGACGAAGGAACTTGGATTTCACCCGATATGAACGGTCTTGCCGAGTTATCCAAGCGGTACGAAGAAAAGGTAAAGACTTCTCAAGTTTTGTATGAAGTACCTATCTTTGACACCAGAGGGAATGTTACATTTGACGGCAAAGGACGGCTATGATTATGAATGATTTCGTAATAGCTCGATGCCAAATGGGAATGTCGATGTTTTTTCACATCGTGTTCGCCGCCGTCGGCATCGCCCTTCCTTTGATGATGTGCATATCTGAGTGGCTCTGGCACAAAACCGGTCACAAAGAATACGAAGAACTGGCAAAACGCTGGGCCAAAGGCACCGCTATTTTGTTTGCAGTTGGGGCAGTTTCAGGAACTGTCCTTTCTTTTGAATTGGGTCTGTTGTGGCCTGGATTCATGCGCTTTTCAGGTGAAATAATCGGGCTTGCCTTTGCCATGGAAGGTATAGCCTTTTTTACTGAGGCTATTTTTCTGGGTATCTATTTATATGGCTGGGATAAGATTCCGCGCAAAGCGCACTTATTCTCGGGCATCATGGTGGCAGCAAGTGGTGCCATGTCAGCTCTGTTTGTGTGCCTGGCTAACGGGTGGATGAATGCACCGGCAGGATTCAGACTTGAAAACGGAAAGCCGACAGATATAGATCCGGTCAAAGCGTTGCTCAATCCGGCAGGAGTGCCTGAGGCCGTGCATATGCTTATTGCCGCATATGCCGCCACCGCTTTTGTGGTGGCAGGAATACATGCAGCCTTGTTATTGAAAAACAAAAGAAATTTGTTCCATCGAAAAGCCCTGGCGATGGCTTTATGCCTGGGTGGTGCCATGGCTTTGATCCAGCCGATATCCGGCGATGTTATGGCACAATTGACTGCACGACTACAGCCGGTTAAGCTGGCTGCAATGGAAGCTCACTATGAAACTCAAGCCGGTGCGCCCATAGAATTTGCCGGGATAAAAATTCCAAAAATGCTGAGCATACTTGCTTATCATCATCCTGATGCTGTGGTGAAAGGCTTGAATGACTTTCCCAAAGAAGACTGGCCCAATGTTAAACTGGTGCATATTTGTTTTCAAATAATGGTGGCATGCGGAATGATAATGTCACTTGTAAGTTTATGGGCAGGATTTTATTATTTGAAAAATAGAGCCTTGCTTGATTCGGATATTTTCTTAAAAGCTGTTGCCGTCACATCCCCACTGGGATTTATTGCCATCGAATGTGGTTGGATGGTCACAGAGATAGGACGTCAGCCCTGGATAGTGCAAGGTGTTCTGCGCACTACAAGCTCGGTGACTCCAATGCCGGGACTTGTTTACTTCTTTTTCTGTTTCACCGCCTTGTATATTTTTCTTGCTCTTATCGTAGTTTTTCTTGTTTTCAGACAAATCGGAAAAAGTCCCCTCATCATAGAAAGCGATGCCGCAACCGATCAGCAATCCTGAATTAGTCTGCCTGGCAGGTGTCATCAGTTTGACACTGTATGCGGTTATGGGCGGAGCTGATTATGGCGGCGGATTCTGGGACTTAATGGCAAGCGGTCCACGCAAAGCTGATCAAAGAAAAACAATCGCAAAAGCGATAGGTCCCATCTGGGAAGCGAATCATGTCTGGCTAATACTGATGGTGGTGCTTTTATTTTCGTGTTTCCCATCGGCATTTTATGCTGTTTCCATCGCTTTGCATATTCCAATTACATTTTTGCTTTTTGGCATAGTGCTGCGCGGCTCAGCGTTTACTTTCAGAACTTATGACAGTCACAGTGATGAAGTGCAAGAACGCTGGGGAAGAATTTTTGCAATCTCAAGCACGATTACTCCGATTATGCTCGGTATTATTGTCGGTGCCATATCAAACGGAAGTATTGTCACAGATGGTAGTTTCGCCAGTGTCTATTTGACACCATGGCTACAGGTCTTTCCTTTGTCGGTGGGGGTTTTCGCACTCTTTTTATTTGCTTATCTGGCTGCAGTTTATCTGTGTTCAGATACAGAGGATCCTTTATTGCAAAATGATTTTCGACTGCGAGCTTATATATCATCCGGATTATGCGCTCTTTTTGCCTTGATTGTTTTTATTCTTTCAAAAGATGGTGCTCCGGACATTTTCAAAGATTTGAATCTAATTTATCCACTTCTGGCGCTGACAGCGGCGATTGCAATAACGACTCTTGTTTTGTTGTTCAAACGCAAATTTAGAGTTGCTCGTTATTGCGCGGCAATTCATGTTGCACTGGTTCTGTGGGGATGGGCTTTTGCGCAGTATCCGTATTTGATAAGACCGGCACATACCATAGACAATTCAGCCGCCAATGCCACCACAATCAACCTGGTGATTGTTTCACTTCTGGCAGGCGCATTCTTACTTGTACCGGCCTTTTACTACCTGTACAAAATATTCAAACTGAAAAAAGACTAGCTGAGGTATTTAGAACTCTTAGAGCTCACTAGGTGGAGGAGACGGAGGCGGTGGGTCCGGTTTGGGAAGCGGAGTATCTTGCAGAGCTTGCGCGTCAGCTTGATTCTTATTGTTTTGAGCGACAATTGCCGCTGCCAATGCTTCATTCTGTGAATTGGCCAGAGCATCTTTGCCGCCTGCGTACGCTTTATCAAAAACAAAGCCGCAGACAAATAAGAATGAAACTGAAATAACGGTTAATACTGTTCTTGACATGGTGCCTGTTGATGTCTTAAGTGCTGGAATTTTCAATTATGAAACCACTGATGGTGGCTAAGGCGGGGGTCCCACTGGAGACGGAGGCGGTGGGTCCGGTTTGGGAAGCGGAGTATCTTGCAGAGCTTGCG
>CAZEQP010000130.1:0-7505 GCA_964514345.1 uncultured Candidatus Obscuribacterales bacterium | reverse complement strand
GAGCCAGAGAGGGACTTTTGCACCAAACATTCCGTGAATGAAATGCAAAAAATGATCCGACCAGGAAACAGCCACTGCGATATTTCCCACCGCATATTCAAGCACCAGATTCCATCCTATAAGCCAGGCGGTTAGCTCGCCTAATGAGGCATAAGCAAATGTATAGGCTGATCCCGAAACAGGTATCATCGCCGCCAGTTCGGCATAGCAAAGCGCAGCGAATCCACAGGCGATGGCGGCAACAATAAAAGAAATAACAAGAGCAGGACCGGCAGGTTCTCTTCCCATCGTGCTTCCCATCACAAAATTAATAAGGGGAGTGGAAAGCAAGTGACCGGGAGCTTGAGGAGGACTGCCTGCACAAGCCGTTCCCGCCAGAGCGAATATGCCTGAGCCGATGGTTGCGCCAACACCGAAAGCTACAAGATCAAGAGCCCCCAGAGTTTTTTTCATCTGGTGCTCGGGGTGACCGGCTTCCTCGATTAGTAATTTGCTTGATTTGGTGCGAAACAGTTTGCTTGCGATACTCATAGCGTCCACTATATCGACTCGCACAAGACTTGCATTATGCCCTTCAAATAATTTTTTTTGAGCCAGCTGTGCTAGAGTAATCAAGCGTTTTTCTCAGTTGTTCAAGCAGGTTGTCAAAATGGAAAGAAGACTTTCAGCTGTCACTTTTTCGCTAGGTCTTGCGCTCGCTTTTTACGCCACCATGGACCTTTCGGCGTTCGCCGACTCCGCTCCCCTGCCAGGCATGCAAAGTCAAACCGATAACGGTTCAGCTTTTTCAGATGGCGGGGCCCCCTTGCCGGGAGCGCCGGGAAATTCCAACTTTTTTCAAAATATGAGCCAGACACAACAGGTCGCCACCCAGAAAAAAGCTCCCGCTCCAAACAAAGGAAATGCCACCACTAATGGTGCCGCCCCCGGTGCCGGTGCATATTCACTCTTGCCCATCACTCTTGAACAAGCTCAATCCAGAATCACCGAATTAAGAGAAAAGCTCGAGGTAAGCCAGCCTTCACAGATGCAAGAATCTATCTACATTACTTGCGAATGGATGCAGGAGCTGGCCAATTCTCACTGGAAAATGTATCAAGTCTTCGACAAAAACGAATCGACAAAAGCTCAAGCCAAAGAAGAAAAGGCTCTTGCCCTGGAATTCAGCAAGTTGAAAAACAGAGCCAAGCTTCTTAAAGCTGATTTGCTGATAAAACAACAGCGTATCCCCGAAGCTATCGATCCACTGGTAGAAATTGTAGTAGCCGAGCCCACCTCAGGCGCTGGTCCCGATGCCTATAAACGCCTTGTAGACCTGGGATTTTCCAAAAACGTAGCCAGTACAGGCAGCTCGATGTAAGTTTAACCAGCGAGTTCCGGGTAAAACATATACAATGACTTTTACCAGGAGCTTTAAGAATGACCGAGCGTAAGCAAAAGCTAGCCCAGAAGATAGTCCTTGCCAGTATTGCCGCCTTATTAACTTCAGGGCAGGCATTCATATTTGCTCCTTGCGCGCTGGCTAAGCAATTTGAGCTTAATGCCGAACAAAAAGACTACACACCAGGCGACAACGGAGTGCCTGAATACGCTCCTTATCCTACTTTTACTCCGCAAAAAGCGCCTAAAAAAGACAAGCCGCCCAAGCAGAAAGTGCTCAAGCAGCAAGTGCAGCAAATCCAGCAACAAGCACCACCTTTGCAAAGACAAATGCCTCAGGCAAGACCAATGCCACAACTCCGTCCGACGCCAACATTCAATCTCGGCGCCCAGCGCAGCGTGCCTTTGCCACCCAATTTCCTGGGTAGATGGAGCGTTCAGGGACGCAAAACCGGATTTGAAGCTATGAGACCTGAATTTCAAGCAGCCGAAGGAATTTTTTCTCCGCAAACTCAAAACACCTGGAATATCGTCGGAAATCCCCAGCAGGGTTATGCCTTCAGCAATGATATGGGTGTCAAAAGCCAACTTATAGTTGACAAGGTAGAAGGCAGCCGCGCATTTATCCGTTATCAGCACCCTATTAAAAACACTGTGGCGCAAGAAGCCATTGTGCTTGAGATTGGACCAGACGGCGCCCAGTTCAACGGCATGGAACGCATAACCATTATGAAGCAGGGCGAGGGCCCCAGAGCTAAGGTGACATATTCACTTGCCGGTTTCAAACAGTAGGACCTTTATTAAATTCTGGGTCTTGGCTTTTAAGAAGCTATAAAATACACGGCATATAGCGCCTTCATGGAGGTCTTTCAGCCGTTATGAATTTTATTGCCGTTTTACTTGTGATTTTCGGTCTACTATTTGCCAGTCCAGATGCACTTGCAGCTGACAAAAAGAGCAAAGGACAAACAAAATCAGAAGATCCGACAGTGGTTTTGGAAACCACCAAAGGACCTATTAAAGTTGTAATCTACAAAAGTGAAGTACCCATCACAGCCGGTAATTTTCTCGGTCTTGTAAATCGCGGCTTTTATAATGGACTGGTTTTCCACCGTTATGAACCCGGATTCTGCATTCAAGGCGGCGACCCGGAAGGCACAGGCATGGGTGGGTCAGACAAAAAGATTCCGCTTGAAAAATCTCCCAATCTCAAACACAGTGAAGCAGGCATAATGGCAATGGCTCGCACAGCCAATCCCCATTCTGCCAGCTCACAGTTTTATTTCACATTAGGACCGGCCAGCAATCTGGACGATCCTCCTGGTTATGCCGTTTTCGGCAAAGTAACCGAGGGTCTGGATAATGTGATGAAACTGCGCAAAGGCGACAAAATGACCAAAGTTTATGTGCAGGGCGGCGAGCCCAAAGGCAAAGGCAAATAACTCTTTTTCAAAGGAAATAAAAATGACAAATACAGATCCGGTCGTACTGATCCAGACGGCTAAAGGCAATATCAAATGCCAGATTTTTCTCAATGATGCTCCCATAACCGCCACCAATTTTCTTGAGTTGGTCGGTCGCGGATTCTACAATGGACTCATTTTCCATCGTCATGAACCCGGATTCTGCCTGCAGGGCGGCGATCCGGATGGCACCGGCCGTGGTGGCTCGGGCAAAACCATTCCGCTGGAAGTGAAACCTCACCTGAAGCATGATGAAGCGGGCATTATGTCGATGGCTCGCACTGATGATCCCAATTCTGCCACATCGCAGTTTTTCTTCACTCTGGGCAATGCTTCATTCTTGAACATGAATTATGCCGTGTTTGGAAAAGTAATCGAAGGTCTCGATGTGATGATGTCACTGCGCGCCGGCGATAAAATGGACACAGTTACCGTGATGAATGCGGTACCCAACGCCTAATTAGATAGATTGTTAGATAGATAGCGTTTTGCGCTGAATCAAAAATCAGAAGGGAGCAGGATCGTCCTGCTCCCTTCTACTAGATTTTGATATATCGTCCTGAAGCCCAGGCACCGCCGCCTGCACCTACCGCCATACCCAGAGCCATCATAATCAAAAATGTTTCCACTAGATTATGTCCCAGTCCTGTGGGAAGCACACTGGCAAAGCTGACAAGCTCATTGCTCACATAAGGTTGAATAATGTAATACTCCACCCCGATGATGATGCCAGCGGCAAACAAAGCCGACACCGCACCGTAAAAAGCGCCCTGCAAGACAAAAGGACATTTGATATAAAAGTGTCCGACTCCCATCAAACTCAAAATTTCAATTTCTTTGTGACGGGCTTGAATAACCAGATGGATAGTGTTTCCAATTACTATGAGTGTGGCGAAAGTGAGCACGGCAGTGACCGCGGCACCGGCAATTTCAAAAAAATGTCGTACTTCATTTATGCGTCGTGCCACCATCATAGGATAACGGACAGCTTCAACACCTGAAAGCAATTGCAGTTTTGGAGCCAGTTTTTCCACTTGTTCCGGTTTGGCCACTCTTATATGAAGAGTGTTGGGCAATGGATTGGGGATAGAGGCTACTTTCATGCTTTTTTGCATTTCGCCCCAGGATTTGTTTTTGTCGATTACTTCAACCAGACGCACTTCCACAAACTGGCTTATCTCTTGAGCCACTTTTCCAGGTTCGAATGAGTCTTTCAAAAAGGCGGAGATGACCATTTGCGAACCAAAATAATTGACCACGTCTTTGAGTGTCATAGTCAATTGCAGGACACTTCCGAAAATAGTGAGAGCGATGGCAAGAATGCTGACCACAAGCCAGTTGGACCAGCCACTGTGCTTGATACCAAGCATAGTTTCAACACATATTCGCAAAAATACTCTTAAGTGTCTCATAGCTGAATTTGTCCCTGCACCTCATAAAAGCCGCTATCCACATCGGTTGCGACTTCGCCACCGCGTAATGAAATAACGCGTCGGCGCATTGTATTTACGATTGTGTGGTCGTGAGTGGAAATAAGAACAGTAGTCCCGCGTTGAGAAATGCGGGCAAGCAATTGCACAATTTCAAGCGATGTAGCCGGATCAAGATTTCCTGTGGGTTCATCGGCTAAAAGCACCGGCGGTCCGTTGACGATAGCGCGGGCGATGCCGACTCGTTGTTGTTCGCCGCCTGAAAGTTCATCAGGATAAGCTTCTTGTTTGTCTTCCAGATTCACCACATTCAGTGCGCTGTTTACACGCTTGCGCACTTCTTTTTCATCCACGCCGTGCGCGCGCAAAATGTAGGCGACATTGTCGTAAGCGGTTTGACGAGTGAGCAATTTGTAATCTTGGAAAATAATTCCCAGTCTTCTTCTAAGTAGTGGAATCTGACCGGATGAAAGTTTGTTGAGATTGACGCCGCCAATGAAGACGTTGCCGGATGTCGGGGTTTCTTCCCGATAAAGCAAGCGCATCAAGGTGGACTTTCCGGCTCCGGAAGGACCGACCAGAAAGGCGAATTCGCCAAGTGCTACATGTAGGTTGACATCCTTGAGGGCAAGCCGACCAGCATAACTTTTAGAGACGTTTTGCAGCCTGATCATGTTACGTGCGAGTTAACCAGCAGTAAGAATAGGGTTTCCCATAGGAAGACCGACAAATAATAACACAGTAGTTAAGAGGAAACCGCCTAAGTAACGCAGCTTTATCATTATCTAACTGAATCTATATAGTCTGGCTATTGGAGACTAAGCACGTTCCGCATACTCCGCTTTGCCAGTGAAGGTGCGCCACTGACATCTTACAGGAAGGACATGTCGGGCAGCCCTTCAAACGGTACCATTCACGCAAGCTTAATTCTCTCTTATGCACCAGAAGAATTCTTTCCATCAATTTCTGGTCGGTGACATTGCTCTCTACAAGCGCGTTCTTAAGCGCTTCTAATTCACGTAAATCTTCCGGTTTGAGATCCACTTCCTTTTCTATCTCGGTGATTTCAGGCACGCTCAAATGCTCTTCTGCGCCTTTCACTTCTTGTTGTACGGCGTCTTCTTTGACATAGCGCGCCAGCTTCATATCAAAACGCACGCCCGTCACTTTCACATTCATGCCTCTGCCGGCTCGTTTTAGTTGGTCTTCAATCTGCATTTTTCTGAGGCTCAATTCCTGAGCGCAAGAGGCATCGCTACAGGCAATCACCATGACGCCTGCATGATCAAAAAATATGGGTCTTGATAAACGGCTCAAATTCTCGCCGACTATATAAGGCCACAAACTGAAAAGGCTGTGTTCGCGCAAACGCTGATCCAGTTTGATATTGGATACAAGCGGACCCAAAATGTCCGACAAATTGGTGAAACTGGATTTTCTGCGACCTTTTGCCATGTGAAAATGATAAGTCAAATAAGTCTGCAAAAGTATATAATTCCGCCAATGTTGTCTAAATCAGAAAAACTCATAGCTGAACTGAAAAAACGTTTTGATCCTGCTATCGCCGGAAAACATACTATTGCCTATGTTTTCAATATCACTGGAGATGAAGGCGGCATCTGGCTTTTGCAAATCGGCAATGGGGCTTGTCAGTTTCTTGCCCAGAAAGAAATGCCAGCCGATCTCAAAATTCCTTGCTTCATCACTATAGACACCCGCGATCTCGAAATGATCCTGGACGGTCGTATGACGGCTATGACAGCCACTCTTGCCGGAATGCTTTCAGTCAGAGGCGAAATGAATCTGGCTATGCTGCTTGTGCCTATGTTTTTTGAATCTCGTATTAAGAAATCGGCTCCCGCCCAAGCATGACCTGTTCCGAAACAGAACGTCCGGTCCAGATCTTAAATGCCTCCGCTGCCTGCCTTGCCAGCATGAAAGTGCCGTCACAAGCTTTCAACCCTCTTTTCTGAGCCGCATCCACAAGTGGTGTCACTTTCTGCTCACCAGAAGCGTAAACCATGTCGAATACAAAAGTATTTTCAGGCAGGTGGGATAAAAGCTCATCAAAGAATTCAGGCTCCACAGGCTCTTTGCCTGCCTGTCCGAGCGGGGTGGCATTGATCAGCAGGATCGGCTCTAAATGAAAAAAGGTGTCAGCTGTCAATTGACAGTTGACAGTTGACACTTGACACTTCTCACTTCTCACATTTGCTATTGATATACGTAGCAGCCTGGGCAAAATGTTTTTGAAGTCATCGGCCACTCTTTGCGCTTTCACTTCATTGCGAGCCCATATTTGAATGTCTCTGCATCCAATTAGTTGCAATGCATACACACAAGCCCTGGCGGCGCCTCCACTGCCTAGAACTATCGCATGCAGATTTGACATTAGCCTGGGGTCTTTGAAATGATCCAGTATTGTCAAAGTAATACCGGTGATATCGGTGTTAAACCCGGTAGCATGCCCAGATGAATAGTCGATTTTCACCGTATTCACAGCGCCCAATTTAAGAGGCGGACCCGGCACAGAATCTAATAATGGAATTATTTTTTCTTTGTACGGAATGGTGACATTGAATCCGGCGTAGCCTTCGTCTTTGAGCCGTTGCACGGTGGAGGCAAGCTCTGATTCAGGAAATTCAGGAATATCAATAAGCTCGTAGCTGCCTTGCAAATTGCAATGAGCCAGAGCACGCTTATGCATTTCAGGCGAGCGCGAATGTCCAAGCGGATGACCTAAGAGACCCAACTTGTAAAACTCTGGTTTGGAATCCAATTTACCTGGCCAGCCTGTTTGGCGTATTAATAACTAAGTTTATTTCTGGTAATTAGTCTGCTGCACAGTAGCTACGCGCATCTTTTTGATACCAACTGCGGAGCATGCCTGCATGATATAGACAACGTTTTTCTGCTTACAGTCACCATCGGCATTCACTGTGACAGGAATATCGGTGATACCCAGCTTAGTCACCACTTCTTGCAACTTTGCCTGAATGGTCGCCTCGTCATTTGCCGGCAGCGCTTTACCTTGAATAGCCACTTTGCCTTCGGTATCAACGTCTATGATTATAGTTTTGGTGCGTGAATTTTCTTTCTGGGCGTAGACTGTTTCAGGCGGTTTGATTTTCAATTCAGATTTGTCGATCAAAGGCGCGATAAGAATCATGATGACCAGAAGCACAAGAAACACGTCGGTTAGAGGCGTGATATTGATATCGGTGAAAGTTTC
>CAZEQP010000129.1:0-7536 GCA_964514345.1 uncultured Candidatus Obscuribacterales bacterium | reverse complement strand
GGTCAAATCTTTCCAGGTACCCGCCACACCTTTAACTAATGCCTGTCCACCAAGCTTCCCTTCAGTACCCACCTCACGGGCAACACGCGTCACCTCTGAGGCAAAAGACCCCAACTGGTCCACCATTGTATTTATTGTGTTTTTAAGCTCAAGAATTTCGCCTTTGCCGTCGACCGTTATCTTTTTACTCAGGTCACCCTTCGCCACAGCCGTCGTCACTTCGGCGATATTTCTCACCTGAGCGGTCAAGTTGCCTGCCATATAGTTGACCGAGTCGGTCAAATCTTTCCAGGTACCGGACACACCCTTAACTAAAGCCTGACCTCCGAGCTTCCCTTCTGTACCTACCTCACGGGCAACACGCGTCACCTCAGAGGCAAAAGAACCCAACTGGTCCACCATTGTGTTGATTGTTTTAGCCAAACGCAGAAACTCACCTTTGAGAGGTGGGCCTTCGACTTCAAGTGCCATTCTCTGTGAAAGGTCGCCGCGGGCAACGGCACCTATAACGCGCCCGACCTCAGCTGTCGGTCGCACCAGGTCTCCCACCAGGTCGTTGACCGAGGTAATAGAACTGGCCCAGGACCCCGACGCATCGCCAAGTGAGGCACGCTGGGCGATTTTACCTTCTTTACCTACTGTCTGGCTGATGCGGGCAGGCTCATTGGTGAGGCGTTCATTGAGCTCGACAACATCATTGAAAGCGCGGGCAAGCTCTCCGTTGACACCGGTTTGATCCAGAGGCAGCCGGTGCGAAAAATCGCCTTTTCGCATCATGCGCAACGCTTTCAAAAACTGCTGAGCATCAACTACATCAGGGTCTTTGGTTTTGCTTGCGGGCGCAACCTTCCTGGTGGTTTTGGACGCTGTACTTGTCATTGTTTGCCTCACTTGTTTGCAAGTAACGTTTTTAGTAAAAATTCGTAAGTGAATTTACGGTCAATTTGTCATTGATTAGCACAAAATCCAAAGATCGATGCCATATGGGAAATCTATTGCCCATCCTGCTTTTACTGATATCTATATCCGTCGTTTCAGATTAAGAGAAACCTTTTAAGCCATAGATATAACCTTAATTTTTACCACAGTGCAAAGCCATTTTCGGCATATTTACGGCGTAAAAATTCAATCAAATTTTTTCGATTATCAAGTATTTCATCAAGCGTCTTTGTGTGAAACCACAGGCGGTGTAACTTTTAATAGCTGCCGTATTGCTGGCAATTACATGCAAAAAAGCTGTCTGTCCTCGATCGGCTATATTGTCGGCTGCTTTGTTCACCAGAAGACGTGCGTAACCTTTTCCTTGAAAATCGGGATGAGTACACACTCCGCTTATCTCGGTGAAATTATTTAACTGCATGCGCTGTCCGGCCATGGCCACCAGCATATCACCATATTTGATACCATAGAAAGGTCCGAATTCGATTGTTCTGTCTGTAAATGGTCCCGGCTTTGTCAGTTCGGCCAGTTCTTTCATTTGCTGAACGTCACTTCCAGTGAGCCTTACAATAGGCTCATCACCCCGATTTAGCGTATCGTCTACTACACCGATTCTCACCATTTGTGCAGTGTCGAACTGCATACACAGTTTCCAATCATCAGGCAATTGGATCTTGTCGGGTAAGCAAAGTCCAAATCGTTTTCCCGGTTCGCTCATAGAAGAAAGTGCGGCAAAAGATTTGTTGTCAGGTTCTTTAAGCCCGGCCATAGGCAGCATATCGCGTGGATAAATTCTGGCCAGATTGTCGCCTTCCGCCAGATTCGCCTGATTAGTGTTGAGTGCGTGCCAGATAGGATTGTCTAATAGTCCTGAATTTTCCATTTTTATAGGGGCAGTTCCTTTTGATGATTCCAACATTTTATACATTAAAAGTCTTTTCAGTCGGACAATTTTTCAGCTAGGTATGGAATCGCAAGTTAATCCGTTTCTACGTAGTTACCCCATCGTCACAAGCCTTTCCTCTGGTTAGGATTGAAACATCAAAGGTACGCGGGAGTTACGTCAAATGGCCAATATCGAGCCCAATTCAAACGTTCCTCATTTACCCGAACAAAACATCGGGTTTTCCAATATAAAAAGACGGGCGGAAGATTTACAGACCATGCCCTGGGCTACAGCACATGTCAGTTTTTCCAAAGTAGGATTGACCGGTGTGGCGCTCAATCGTCTGCTTGAACTGGTGAACAAATTTTCAAGCACCTTTTCTCATCAGGAACGTGACAGGGTTGCGCTGCAAAAGGCTCTGGAAACAGTTCTGGACAGACGCAAAAGTGTGAAAGATTTAGCCGAAATGCTTCTGGGCGGGGATGATGAGATGTCTTATCAGGTGCATTTTGCTTTTGAGCAAGCACTAAAGTCGGCCGGCATCACGGCAATAACAGAAGTGGAGAAGGTGGAAGCCGGTTCTTTTTCAATGAGTTTTATGGTGGGAAAAGAAGGAATTCGCATAACAAATTTCGACAAAACAACAAGTACTGCTTTCCGCATGCGATTTGATCAAATTAAGGATGGCATCATCACTGAAGAACTAATTTCAGGAGACAACGCTTTTGCTTTGATAAAAGCCGCTTTCCGTCGATTTTTGAATCCTGAATCGGGCAAATCAATAGTCCTTTAGTTAAGAGTGTATTGAAATTTTCATTTTATTTTTTGACTTGACTACTCTATCCTTGTAGTCAAGCGTGGTGAGGGTAAGGCTATGAAATTGAGTATCAGGAATCTTTGCTTTTCTCTGGGAGTCTCGGCTCTGGCATTAATTCCGGCTTGTCTTGCCGCCACTTTGTGTGAAGCGATGGATTCATACAAGAAGAAGGACTACCAGACCGCCAGCAAACTTTTTGAAAAATCGATTAAAGAGAATCCAAAAGATTGGAAAGCTCACTATTACATGGGAAATTGTTTATACGCCATGGGCAAATTCAATTCTGCCGCGTATCAATACAACTTGGCTGCCGCAATGACCCGAAATCCGCATCAAAAACACCAGTGCGAGATGGCTGCCTACAAATCTGAGATGACTCAAATAAATATGCGCGTGGCTCAGGTCAATATGAACCACAGTATTAATCGTGAGACTGAAAGCAAAGAAGCTCAATTGGCTCAACGCAAAAACCAGATTATGGCTCAGGCTGAAAGGCACGCCGCCCAGGTGCAAAAACAAGCCGCCGAAAGGCTTCAGGCTGAACGCGCAAACTCGCAAGCCAGAGGACTTGATGCCAACGGCAATATTGTTTTTGATATTCCCACCGAACACGCTCAAAGAGTTCACAATGAAGCGGAAGGTCATGCTCAATATATTAAAGACCTGGCTAAAAATAAGGCAGACAATCTGCTCTAACCGGACAACTCAGGGTCCATTTTCTTTATGTAGTTGCAGACCGCGGATAACCATTTCTCGGTCTACTCTAGCCGCTTCATTTTGCGGTTCCAGTTTCAGAGCCCGGTCTAAATCGTCCAGCGCTTTTTGCCATTCTTGTTTTTTGGCGTATGCAAGAGCCCTCAGCCTGAAAGCTATTACAGTCTTTTCTTTGTCCAGTGACTTGGAAAACCACTCGATGGCATTGTCGGCTTGATCGTCGGCCAGATATGCTTTTCCTAAATCATTCATCGCCTCGGCGCATTTGAATTGGTTAAGACCGGCTTTTAAGTCAATCATAGCTAACTCATTTCTCTCCTGGCGCAAAAAATAATTTGCCCTGTTATGCAGAGCGTTTTCTTTTTTGGCAGGCTCAATGCTGACTTCTATTGCTTTTCGCAAATCTGATTCAGCTGCCTGAAAATCACCCAGATATTCACACACAAGCGCTTTCTGATAAAGAATATCTGCATCCGGCCCGTCTTTCAAAGCCGCCTCCAGAGCGGCAAGAGCACCTTCATAATCTTTAGTCTCTATAAGACACAAAGCCTCTTCATAACGCAGATCGCTCACAAGAGTATGCTCGGCCAGAATGCCTTTAAACTGCCAGAGTAAGGGATATTTCTCAGTAATTTCAAGACCGGCTTTCAGATCTGAAAGCGCCTGTTTGGCATTTTTATTCCTTCTTTCGATCTGGGCGCTAGTTAGATAAAATCTAGGATCCCAGCTCAAGAAGGAATTTTTTTTTGCAATTTTCAATAGATTCAATGCATCGTCATATCTTTCTTGCTGGGCAAGTTTATCTGCTAAACCGATTGGATTTACCAAAATAAGGCAAATGAAAAGGAAAAGAGGTAAAAGAGCGCTTAAAATGAATAAGATTCTGGACATAGATTTACTCAAATAATACCTTTATGACATTCTTGCGCAAAATCGAACTTTTGGATGCAGCCGGTTGGCTGTGTGTTTTTCTGGCCGGACTAGGCTTAATTTTCCCATTTAGCGTTCTTGCGCCTGCGAATCTGATTTTTATAGGTCTTGCCATTATTTATTTGGGGCTTTTCTTCTTTGTTGAAATCAAGTTGCTGACAGACCCTCTTGAGTTAAAAAAATTGCGTCAAAATTTTATTACCACCAACAAGCTTCTGCAAATTGAAATACAGAAATTTGGCAACTACAAGACGGATAGGGAATATATTCAAGTGGAAAACAATGGTATTACATTTAATGCATGCGGCCAGTCTGAATTTATTCCCTGGGCTGAAGTGATACTTTTGCAAAAGGTCAAAACGGTCACTGGCAATGTGTTTAAGCTCTATACACCGACCCGAAAATTCTTTTTTGATTCAGCCTTTCAAAATGTGGGGGAGCTGGAAAATATAATAAATTCAGCTATCCAAACAAACGGCAAAATTTAACAACCTGACTCAAGTTTATTGTAAAAGCACTTTCTGACAATCGAGGTTTGTGGTGAGGAAACTCATGATGTCTTCGGCCGTTTCTTTCACAAGAAAAGGCTCCTGTCTGGTGCCCTGAACAAATATACAGGCTCCATTGGCGTATCCTGTGACTACATTGGCTTTAACCGCCGCTATGTGACTGCAGTTAATGTACAGGGCGACACCTTGATGATCGTGCAGGGTGAGAAATGTCTGTCGTTCGCTCATTTGGGCTCCAGCTTGCAAAAGTGCATTTATTCTAGCAAATGAAAAGGAGAACAGATTCACTACTCTCCTTTTTCATCAGTCTAGAACCAGTTTTATTGGTTAAAAACTATGTGCAGCATGAGGAGCAATTTCATGAGCAGCTAGATGAGCCGCAGCTTGAATGTTCTTTCTTACCTTCAACCGGCAAATTGGCAGCTTGGTAGTCATTGAATCCGCCCACTAGTTCTTTGACCGGATAACCTTTTTTAGCCAGTAAAAGAGCTGCTTTTGTAGCCAGGTGACAGGTTATGTTGTAGCAAAGAACGATTGTGGTTTTGTCTTTGCTCAAAGCGCTTTGATCTCGTTCCAGTTCTTCAATTGAAATATTGACCGAGCCTGGAATATGCCCGTTGGCATAAATCTCGGGTGTACGCAAATCGACCACGGTTACCGGTTCTTTGGCTTCAAGCGCGTATTTGAGCCCAATGGGTCCTATTTCAAAAGCTAATTTGCGCTCGAAATGTTCAATCGCCAGTTGATTTTGTTTGGTCAGTGTTTCAGTCGTCATCACTAGTCTCCTTATTTTGGTTTGCAACTTTTCAATCCTCAGTATAGAATTGAGTAGTATCCAATCGCAAGTAGACACCTAAAAGTAGGGTAGTATCCAAAAACTTCTATAGTATCTATAGTGATACTGATATGTAATCTGGGTACCGTCGAGCACACTGGATACTGCTAACCACACTGGATGCATCAAGCACAGAGGAATCACATATGTCTTGCCGTAATCAATTGGAATGTCCCATCCTCTCGACCATAGCCATGATTTCCGACAAATGGAAAGTCATCATTATATACAAGCTCAAAGGCGGCACCCTGCGATTCAATGAATTGATGCGGGCGCTGCAAGGAGTTACACAGAAAGTATTGACCAGCCAACTTCGTCAGTTGGAAGAAGACGGTCTGGTTTCGCGCAAAATTTATGCAGAAGTGCCACCACGGGTAGAGTATTCACTGACACCGCTGGGAGAGACTCTTATACCTGTTTTGGAAAAATTGGAAGAATGGGCAAAAGAGCATTCAGACGAGTTGTTGAATGCAAAAGTAAGACAAATCCAGAAGGTCAGCCCCCAGAAGACTCTCAGCAATAAATGATCCTGACTCTCGCTGATCTTTATCCTTAGTGATCTCGTCCCTAAGTGATCTCATCCCTAAGTGATCTCATCCCTAAGTGATCTCATCCCACAGAGATCTTGTCCCTTATATGGCCTTGTCTTAAGTGTGCTACTAAAGTCTTGAAGGAGACTTGAAGCCATGATTAAGACAGCCAGAACAATTTTATTTTGCGCTTTGACCAGCCTGATTTTGGCAGTGCTCCCGTCAGAAGGCAGTCCATCCAATTTCAATTTGAACAACGGGATCTCCTTTTATAAAGCCAAAAATTATTTGATGGCGGTGAAACTGTTGGAGAAAGCCGTCAAAGAGCATCCCCGCAGCTGGAAAGCTCACTATTATCTGGGCAATGCCTGTATGGCTTTGGGAAGATTCAACACTGCCACCTACCACTATGAGCTGGTGCGTGACTTGAGCCCGGATAAGTCGGTACAAAGATATGCCGGGCTTGCCATAGTAAAAATGGAAAATATGAAATTGCGTTACAACATCGCTCAAGTCAGTACCGGTCAAACAAGTACAAGCCAGACTGGGCCTATAGATCACGAAGGTGAGAAAAAAGCGAATCGGGCACGCATCATCGCGGAAGGTGAAGCCCAGGCAAGAAGAATTGAAACCCAGGCTGAAAATCAGATTAAAAATGAAAAGGCAAATTCAAACTGGTGGTTCATATGGCCCAACGGTGAAATGGTTATGGACATTCCCTGGTGGCGCGAAAATCAAATACGCCAGGAAGCCAAGTCCCATGCCGATCACGTCAGACAGACCGCCTCGAACAATGCCGCCAACGTCCATTGAGCATACCCACTTTCTGAAGCATCGATTTTCTTAAGCATAACGCGCTTTTCGAGTGTTTTACGTCGTTAAAGACATAACAAGTGCGCTTATAGCGTAATCGACCTATTTTTGACCTCTTTTTTAGGTCGATTACGCTATAAAGTCGTTTGAATAAGTCAAATTTCTAACACCATGAGTTTTTTAAACCTTCTATTCAGTCAAAGAATAATTGAGTAAACCGTCTATTACTGGCGTCATGAACCGGGGATTAAGGCGGCAATCAAGGCTCAATACCTTCAAAAGCTTGGAAGTTGTGGTAAGCCTGCAGTCGAATTTGCCCAGCTCGATTTTTGACAAAGTAGATTGGCTGATTTTGGTCATTTTCGAAAGATCAGATTGAGTCAGATTCAACTGCAATCTTCTCCTGTAGATCAAGCTCCCGACAACATTTTTGATATCTCCCTCGAATGAAAGCTGCCTACACTCAATGCATTTATCGAGCTTATGTTTTGATACAGCGCTGTGCACTTCGTTACGACTTTGCCATCGTGTCATTCGCTCTGAAGTATTACGATGACTCAAGG
>CAZEQP010000128.1:0-7537 GCA_964514345.1 uncultured Candidatus Obscuribacterales bacterium | reverse complement strand
AAAAATATAAATGCGTGAAATAGTAGTGTTAGTGACCTGCCCACGGGATGGAACGGCCGAGACACTTGCTGAAACACTGGTGAATTCAAGATTGGCAGCATGCGTCAATGTAGTCTCCGGAGTCAAATCTATTTATCGCTGGAAAGACGGTGTAGAAAAAGACAGTGAGGCTCTGCTCATAATCAAAACAACTACTGATGTGTGGAGTGAGCTGGAGGGCAAAATTCATGAGGAACATCCTTATGAAGTACCTGAAATAGTCAGCGTTCCCATAGAAAGAGGCAGCGAAAAATATTTAGGCTGGCTGTCCAGTTGCGTGGTGAAAAAGGAGCAAGTGAATACGTGAGCAATAGTGCCGAATCCGAAACTGAAACAACTATTGTAGATGTCTTCTGGAGAAGGGTGGAAACGACGCCTGAACATACGGCAATCATGTTCAAATCCGGCGGCTCTTACCAGAGCATGAACTGGAAAACTCACGGTGAAAAAACCGCTCAGTTCATGAGGGCGCTTATTGCCTCAGGCGTAAAGCATAGCGACAAAGTCGGAATAATGAGCCAGAACAGACCCGAGTGGACCTGGGCTGATCTGGCAATCATGTCTTGCGGCGGTGTGACCGTACCTATTTATCCCACTCTCAATGCGGAGGAAGCTTGTTTTCAAATCGAGCATTCGGATCTGGTGGGAATTTTTGTGGAAAATGAAAAACAGCTGGCCAAGGTGCTTGAAGCCAGCAAGTTTCCTCACAATACTTTGAAATTTATTGTGATGCTGGAAGGAAAAACGAAAGAAACACCTGATGGAACAGTGATTCACGGCGCTCTTGATTTTCCTCAATTCGGCAAAACAAAAGTGCAGGATGAAGACCTCAAAAAAGCAAGAAAGAGCGTCAAGGGTGATGACCTGGCAAGCATAGTGTACACCTCCGGAACCACCGGTGTGCCCAAAGGTGCCATGCTTTTGCATCGCAATATTTTTGCAGTTATGAAAGACTTGATTGCGCTGGGCAATTTTCAAGAAAATGACGTAGCCTTTTCATTTCTTCCTTTCTCACATGTTTATGAAAGAGTGGGCGGCCAATTTCTCACCATTTTCCAAGGAATTCCCCTTGCTTATGCCGAATCGATGGATAGTGTGCCATTGAATTTGACCGAAGTGAAACCGACAGTATTGAACGCGGTGCCTCGTTTTTACGAAAAAGCGTATCAACGTGTTCAGGCTCAAATCAGACATCTTCCTGCCGCCCAGCAAACTTTTACAAGATGGGCTATAGGCATAGGGATAAGGGCCACACGCCAGAAACTAAAGGGCAAAGTGGCTCCTGAAATTTTAAATCGCATTTACAAAACCGAATTGAGAATCGCCGACAAACTTGTATTTTCAAAAATACGCGAGCGTCTGGGCGGAAGATTGCGCATGATGACTTCAGGCGCAGCGCCACTTGCCAATGAAGTGCACATCTTTTTTGAAGCCATCGGCATGCATATTATCGAAGGCTATGGACTGACTGAAACTTGCGCACCACTTGCCTGCAATACGCTTGAAGACAATCATTTTCACACTGTGGGAAAATCACTTCCCAGCTGTGAAGTCAAACTGGCTAAAGATGGTGAATTACTTGTGCGGGGAGCAAATGTTTTTGCCGGTTATTACAAAAATGAAGAAGCCACAAAAGATGCATTTGATGCCGACGGATTTTTCAAAACAGGTGATATAGCCGAAATTGACGAGAATGGCTATATCCGAATCACCGACCGCAAGAAAGACATCATCATCACTTCAGGCGGCAAGCACGTGGCTCCGCAACTGGTGGAAAATTTGTTCAAAGGCGATCCGCTTGTGTCTCACGTAGTCGTGCATGGTGATAGCCGCAAGTTCATAACTGCTTTGATTACCCATAACGCCGAAGGAGTCAAACATTTTTGTGAAAAGAACGGCATCACTTTCACCAGCCTGGGAGAAGCGGTTGAAAACGAGAAAGTAAAATCAGAAATAGACAAAAGTGTTCAAGCCAAAAATGCTAAATTAGCCAGTTTTGAAAAGATAAAACACTATTGCATACTGAAAGAAGAATTTTCGGTGGAAAACAATGAATTGACCCCCACTATGAAAGTGAAACGCAAAGTTGTAATCGAAAAGCACAAAAAACTGCTAGACAGTCTTTACGAGAAGCAAGATTTGCAGGCCCAGACAGCATAAATCGCGTTTTAAGGGTAAATTGATGTTGGAAGGAGCTCTTTTTATATTAATTACGCTTTACATTCTCTTGGCAACTGCATATAATAATGGCGGCAAATTGTTTATCAAGTTTTGCCAAAACAGGGCAAAAGCCCACTTACTAAGAAACCCAGTGAGAATTCCGCAAAAGGCTCAGCCGAGGAAAATCTACTATGTTTGAATCAATTGGACGAGGATTTCGGCTCATTTGGGCCAGTGTCAAGATGGGTTGGCACGATAAAAGATTGCTCCTGCCCTCTGTCCTTACTGTTGTGAGCAACTTCTTTTTTGCCATTTTGATTTTCTTGCAGGCAAAAACAGGATTCGGAGGACAGTCGACAGCCGCCAACCAGTTTGTGCAGCAAGGCGGCAAAATGTTTACCCCCGGCGGTAATTTGCATGAAAAAATCGGCTTCATGGGACTGAATGGACCGATGGATCCCTCCGGAATGGGCGGCATGGCCGGCGCCGTCAATAATGATGCTGTAATGGCAGTCACAGGCATTTTATGTGTGTGGTGGCTGACCAACCGTGTACTTGAAGGTATCACCACCGCTCTTGTGTACAGCCATCTCACAGAAGGAAGAGGCACCGGAAAATTTGGCACAGCTGCAATGGCGGTGCTCACGAGTCTTCCTGCCATTATCATGCTGGGACTTGTCACTCTTGCTGCCAAGCGTATTGCCGGCTGGCTCAGGCATAAACAAGGTGCCGGAGGCATGTTCGGATTTGGATTCAGCTTCCTTGCCGGAATCATAGAAATTTTCTGGACTCTGGCGCAGCATTTGATTCTGCCTGCCATCGTTATTGAAGGCACTTCATTCTGGGGTGCCATGAAACGGGCAGACAAAATGGCTCAGGGCAATTTGCTCACTATAGGTGTGGGTGAAGTGGGAGTAGATGCCATTTGCCGGGGCTTCAGTGCTCTTGTGTATGCAATAGGAGTGAGCGGATTCGGTGCTTTGTATTACTTGCAGATTCCCATGATGTCGGCCCCGGTAATTACTGCAGGCGCCTGCTGGCTGGTTCTGCTTATTTTCACTACCGCCCTATCTATATATATACGTGCCGCTTTCTACACCTGTCTTTATGTGTGGGCAATCACAGCTGAAGAAGTGGAAGAAGCTATGCGTCACGATATTGCTCCACCGGCACCGCTTGCCGCAGCCCTCAGCCATTAGATAGTTAAAGACAGAGCAAATAGTTTATCGGCAAATTTTTTGATTTGCTCAGACATCACCAGTTTCTCAATCCAGTCGGCTGGAATACCGTCCTGCCCGTAATAAGCACCGGCTAGCTGTCCGTAAACGGCCCCTACAGTATCCGCGTCATCACCCAGATTGACTGCCATAAGCGCGCCATCGGCAAAATTATCCGTTTTATGAAATGCCCAGAGAGCGGCTTCAAGTGTTTGAGCTGTATCGTAAGAAGCTTTAATTTCAGGAGGTTCTTTTGTTTTGAACGAACCGAAAGCAACTTCCAGGATAGGTTCACACAAAGCCTCGTGTTTCCAGCAATCTTTCACTGGGATGTAGACACCATTCAACAGCTCATTTTTATCAATATCAAGTAAAGCGCCTGAAATGAGAGCGCAAAGATAGCGGCAGGCATCAATGCACTTTTTATTCAAATGAGTTACACGCGAGCTTTCTTTTGCATACTCAAGCATTTTGTGAGGAGCATTGGCATAAGCAAGAGCCACCGGGCCGACCCTCATGAGCGAGCCATTTGCAGTGGATTCGCTATCCAGATCTTTGTGTAAGACTTTGTGATTTTCAAAAGCAAGCAAAGCTTTGCGAGTTGTGGTTCCTATATCAAAACACCAGCCTTTGCTTGACATATAACCCTGGTGATACCACCTGAGATACCGGTCCATCTGGTCTAACGCGTTGAATCCCCGGTTTTCAATTAAACTCTCAGCCAGACATAACGCCATTGAAGTATCATCTGTCCACTCGCCTGTTTTCAGCTGGAAGACTCCGCCTTCGGATATATCTTTTATCGGCTCAAAACTGGCAGGTTCTTTAAACTCAAGCGGAGCCCCCAGAGCATCACCTGCTGCCAGACCTAAGAGGCTTCCGCGGTATCTTCTAATTAATTCCAAAATTAGCATTCCTCAAGGAACTATTTAATTGTAAGATTAGAAACATGAGTAATGCAAAACCAAGAATTATTGGACTTGACATTGGCGACAAACGAATCGGCGTCGCTATATCGGATCCTCTTGGTTATACCGCCGCCGGTCTTGAAACGATTGAAAGAGTCCGTACTAAGGACGATGTCAGAAAAGTGAAAGAAATAGCTGAACGTCATGGAGCGATTGAAATTGTCATTGGCTTGCCATACAACATGGACGGCAGCTGGGGCGAACAGGCTGAAAAGGTGAGGTCGTTTGCAAGTAAACTGGCACGCGCCTCCGGTCTTCCGATAATATATGAAGATGAGCGTTTGAGCACTGTTTCAGCCATCAGATCACTTGTCGTGCAAGGTGTAAACACAGGCAAACAAAAAGGACTGGTCGCCATGCAAGCCGCAGCTATTATTTTGCAAAAACATCTGGACAAAAAGACCCCGCCTCAAGGCGCTTAGTTTTATTCTGCACCACCAGTAATACTATTACCAATTGCGCCAGGCTTCATCAGTTTAGTATTATTCACTGCCAGTTTGCGCAGTAATTTAAAATCATCCATTTCAGGATTGGCTGCAATAGCCACATCCAAATCTTTGACGGCCAGGTCGAATTTTTCATTTTGCAAATATACTTTTGCCCGATTGAAATGTGCCAGACTGAATTCAGGATTCAGATCGCAAGCAGCACCAAGCACGTCTTCATCTTCCGAAAGTTTGGGCGCAAAGCAGTAAGGATTGATGTAATAAAAATTGAGCGCTCCAATATTCTGGTTAAACTGATCTTTTGAATCTACTACTTTAGCTTCACGCAAATATCGCATGAATTCGAAACCCGTGGGGTCGCCCTCTATCCACAAGTCAGAGATTAATGTCCGCCCGTGCTTTTCGCGGACTTTGAAAGTGGCTACAAATTCTTTGACCGGCATATTCCAGCGAGATACCGAAATGAGGGTCATCCTGTAGTTGACATGGGCACCACGTCTGTCTTCTCCGCAGATCATATGAGACCGTGAATTGATTGGATAAGGCATATCGGTGGCGTAGTGCGGCGCGTGTGCTATGTGTTTTTCAGTAAACAGCTCCTCGCCCTGCGATAAAAACAGCTCGTCGAATTTAGCTTGCGCTTTTCTGGTCATCAAGCTGTGGACGTTTTCGCGCCAGACATCCGGATTTTTCTCTTTAGAAAAGAAAACCATATTCATCCACTGATTCACAAGGGCAGGAGCATTTTGACAGGCTCTTTTAGCCGCCAGCTGGCGCTCCAGTTGGCAAGCCTTGTAACAGTTGAAATAGGCAACTGTAAAAGCGCCCAGAAAAAGTCCAGTCACTAAATAAATAATCAATGGGCGTGGTTGCATGGCTAGTAATTTAGACAACTTGGGAGGAAACATACTTCCAGAATACATAAAATCACAAGGCTTGTCGGTTGTCTAAAATACTTTATTTAGCGGTGCTGCCAGACTGACGCCTGAGCCACTATGTACTGATACTTTCTGTGATGCTCTCGAATCAACAAGGGCATATCCAGTGAGTCCAGAAGTTCAAAACTGTCTTTTAATATGGATTTGATGTCCTCCAGACCGTTAAGCCACTTATCTTTCGGTGTATAAGCCTCGGACCAGGAATAGGGTGAAGTAATAACCAGCAGACCGCCTTTTCTGATGATGCTTTTCATGGCAGACAGACATTTAGCCGGTTCAGGCAGCCGGCACAATAAATTAGCCATAAGCGCCGCATCAAATTCACCTAAATCGGGGCTTAAAGTCAAGTTGCATGCGTCTGCTTGAACAAATTGAGTGCGACCGGCTGCTTCATCTGAAACTTTTGCTGTAATTTTGTCATAGGACACCGACTTGTTTTTCTTGATATTTAGAGCCATTTCGATAAAACTTTCGCTCAAGTCCAGTCCCTGCACAAAATTGAAATGTTCAGCCAGGGCAAAGGTGGCACCGCCTACAGCGCAGCCTAAGTCCAGTGCTTTTTCCTTGTCTAACAACAGATTGTCGCAACTATCGACTACAAGCTCGGCGCAGCGTCTAGGTAAAGATGCCGCATCATGCGGTCCGAATTCAAAAGGCATTTGCATTTCAGCTGAGCCGTAATGCAAAACCATGTACTGGTCAAGATATTCACTGCTTTCGTAAACGGATGAAATGCTCATAGCGCTAAGTTATATAGCGCGATTATGGCGTACCCATTCTATTTTGCCTAAGTTTGCCGCTTAGTATAGAATCGTTTAAAGAGGCTCAGAGGCAGGATGTGATCATACACTTTCATAAAAGCGGCTTTCTTTTGTTGGGAATACTGGCTGGTATTCTGGCTTACACTTTTGTGTTGATCACAGTTCCATTACCCATACTTTCAGTGCTAAGAGAACTTCTCTTACTTTGTTTCTTGACGGCTCTTGTGTTGCTTATTGGACCACCTTACTTGTTTTGCAGCGGATTGTTTGTATTCGGGCTCATAACAATGAAACCGGACAAGTTTGTTTGGCACCACATTCTATTGATACTGCCGGCTGTACCGTCTATATTCGTTTTATTCTGGGCGGCTTTAAGCTCTGAAGTCGGAAGTGACACTCAGCTTTCACACGTCAATTATATGAAAGATCTGAATCAGGTTTTGACTTACACTACTCTTCTCTTTGAAGCGACGGTACTGTCGGCAATAAGACTTTTGGGAGTAATGGGAAGACCATTTTTGTTCGCAATCTTTGTAGGCATTTTTAAGATGGGACTAGCCTGTGTTGTCGGAATAATTGCAGCTCCAAAATTATTTACGATTGTGCCCTGAACTTATTCACCCTTGAAATAAACCGGGCTGGGAAATACAAGTACAGAGTCGTTCAGGGCAAAACAAAGTTTTTCTTCTGCCGCAATTTCTTTATTCTGGTTCAAACTATTTTTGATTGTGCATTTAGGAATATTGGGTATTTTGCCGTCTTTGAGCGCGTTTAGCGTTTGCAATTCGATCATGACAAGATTATTGAAAGCATCCATGCCTATGGGTACAAAGTCTTTGTTGAAAAGCTTCACTTGAAAATGTTTTGACAGCATGCTGTTCTTGAACGGCACGCTTGCCACCATATCGTCTGCTTCTGAATCGAGCCCTGCCAGGCGGAAAATCTTGGCGAAGGCAAGGCGAGAAAGTTCTGTCTTAACCTGTGAGCCGTCTTGATCATCTATATCTT
>CAZEQP010000127.1:0-7567 GCA_964514345.1 uncultured Candidatus Obscuribacterales bacterium | reverse complement strand
AACACTGGAATATTAAAGCGCGTGATCAGTCTGCTAACCTGGTTTCTGCTGGATTGAACTATCTGGTTGATAAAAAGCAAAAGAAAAAGAGGAAAGAGAGAGACAACCTCATTTTTGCCAGCAAATTTTTTGAGAAAGCAATAGAAGTAGATCCTGAAAATGCTACTGCGCACAATTTGCTTGCACTCTGTCTCACTCTTACAGGTGAGTGCGACAGAGCACTTAACCTGCTTGGCAAAGCATCTCAACTGGGTGGACAGGATGCTGAAAATCTTGCGACAACAGGAATTGCACAGTACTTAAATCACAACTTTGAAATTAGTCTCAATATTTGGAACAAACTTTTCAAAGTATCCCCGGATAAGAGCCCGGCATTGACCTGTCTTGGTTACGGGTTGATTCGCAAAGGTGATTTTGTCAAATCGATTAAATGTCTGGAACAAGCTAAACAAGTCAGTCCACAATCAGCTTTTGTGTTTGATGGTCTGGCTCGTTGTTATTACTTTCAAGGCGATCTTGAAACTGCGCGAAATTATGCCACTCAAGCAAACGCGTTAGGCGAATACAATTTCACCAGCAGTCTTTTGTCTCGTTGCGACCTTTTTCAAGGTCGGTATCAAGAAGCAAGCAAAGCTGCCGGTCGTTTAAAATCCAGGCCGAATCAATACAAAATGGGTCGGTCGCTAGCTTTTCTTGGCTACAGCAAGTTGTATGACCTAGAAGCTGACCCATTTCAACTGGACAATCATGACTCCGGAATAGTCATAATGACTCGAATTAAGGACATGATTGCATATGAAAAACAAAAACCAGGTGTGTTCAAATCTGCTGGAAACAAACTAACGGCATTTTTAGATAAAGCTCGTTCAGGCATGGCATTGAGCAAAGATGATTACTACGTGCTTTACCAGATAGGTTTAATTCAGTCGGCGATGGGAGATTTTGTCGGGGCGCAGTCTTCTTTTGAACAGGCTATTAAACACAACCCACAAGCACTAGTGATACTGCTTGATCTGGCTTATTGCTACACACGTTCGAATCAGACCGCAAAAGCGGTTTCATGTTTGCAGAGTTTCAAATCTCAGTGGCCGAATTTGAAACTAGCCCCGTTCTATGAGCACATACTTAAATCGGCTGGAAATGCAGACTCTGTCCAGAGTCCTCCACAAAAACCACAAAATCAACAACCAGACTTGAATACTAAAGACTCAGGATTTTAGTTTGCCATACTCTAGATCTTCGGCTGAAGATCTAGGGAAGAGCATAGAAGACATTTTGCTTGAACACCCAGAAATTCAGGTTGCACTGTTTCCCTAGATTTCCGTCTGGATTTCTAGGGAAAAGCACAAAAGACTTTCAGCTTGAGTAGTTGTTATTCAAAACGGGTCCCTTCTTCTAGGTCTTCAGCCGAAGATCTAGAAGAAGGCAAAGTGCACAAGCAGCTTTATCTGGTTGGGCTTAGATGGAAATTTCTTTCCAGTGTGTTCTGTAGTGCAGTTTTTTCCAGCCTTCATCAGGTGAATGCTTGACAAAAATGTCGGTGCATTGCGAAGCGAAAGCTTTTGGTTTTTTACCGCCGAATCTCTTCACTGCTCTGAAAGTGACTATTGCTGTGTCGCCGCGTACTTGAGCGAAAGGATGATCTATTGTGTAAGATTCAACTGGATTGCCTTCCGACTTGGACTTGTCCCATTGTTCACGCACCCATTCCATCACGGCGGCTTTACCTACTATCCGTTTTTTCTTTTTGTCGTCGAATGTGGTGATGTCGTTGTCCAGGTATTCAGCCAGTTTATTAAAATCGCCGGCACTATAAACTTTGGCTATTTGTTTGAGAGTGTCAATAACCTCTCCCGCCTCAGGACAGACCAGATGCGGATTGATACAAGATACACTTGTTTCGGGTGTGGTTGACGCCAGCTGTTCTTCAGCTAGAACTGAGTTTGTAGCTGTTCCCAGAAACGAAATGCCTCCCACAATGGCAAAAACTGCCGACAATTTAAGTATTTGTTTGCGGGTGAAATTCGTTTCTTTCATGTCATTCGTCCTCATTTTGAACGATCAGGATTCCGGATTGACTATCTGGCGCCAAGAGCATCATCGATATCTTTGATTGATCTGTCTGTATCGGTGATGGCTGCTTGAAGCAAGTCGTATTCTCTTTGCTGGTCTTTTATCTTTCGGTACACAACATCGGCTTTTGCTTGCAGTTGTGATTTCTGGTCTAAAAGAGCGTCGCGTGTTTTTTTGAGGTTATCCACTACACCTAGCGCTGAGGCATATAAACGAGTGGCTGGAGCTAATCTGATATCAAGTGAAAGCACAGTCATGAAACTAAGCAATAAAAGTATTGAAATTCCGAACTTTGTCTTCACCGGTCTCGCACGCCAATGCAGTGTTTTAAGCTACTTGAAAAGTTTACTATAAACTGGGCTTAATCGAGCCTTAAATCAGGGCTAAATCAGTTAAGTAATCGCTAAGAATTGAGAGCTAAGGTCTTGATTATTATAATAGGCGGAAACTGAGAATTACTCTGGAGAGTTACTCCCAGGATTTGCAAAGAAAGAGTCTAGCTCAAATGTCTCAACCGACTGTTTTAAAAAAAGGCTTCCCCGCAGTGATTACTGGGGCTTCTTCCGGTATCGGAAAAGCTCTGGCCATTTTACTGGCCAAAAAGTATCAGTCCTCAATCGTGATTGGCGGGCGCAATCAGACTCAGCTTGAGGAGACTAAAGCTGAAATTGAAAAACACGGCGGCAAGTGTCTGGTCATGGCGCAAGACATAGGCTGTCAGGGTGTGGCGCAATCGATGGTGGAGACCTGCGTAAAAAATTTCGGGGGTATTACTCTTCTTGTCAATAATGCAGGATTTGCTAAACCCGGACGTTTCAATACTTTGAGCGTGGAAGAATTTCGTGCCGTTTTTGACGTCAATTTTTTTGCTGCTCTGGAGGGTGTGTACGCCGCTTTGCCGCATTTCCGTTCACAGGGGTACGGAAAAATAGTGAACGTGTCTTCAGTAGCGGGTAAAGTGTCTTTTGCCGGAAGCGTTTGTTACTCATCATCTAAATTTGCTTTGACAGCTATGTCGAACGGTTCAGGTCTGGAATTGAGCAGTGAGAATATCGATGTTTTGACTGTTTGTCCGGGGTGGGTGCGCACTGAATTTTTTGAGAAGAATAAGGTGGAGAAATTTAAAAATCCCACTGCGATTGCAGAGGAGCAAAGTGCAAAAGGCTGGATTATGAAACATCTGCTTTCTATTTCGTCATTGGAGGCGGCAACTGAGATAGAGCAAGAATTGCACAAGAAAGGCAGTCATGAAATCGTCATGACGGCACCGGGCAAATTTATTGAGCGCTTGCAGGGAATTTTTCCGGCCGTTGTGTCGAGTATAAACAAAGTCGTTCCATTGGATTACGTAGATAATGTAGATTCAGCAAAAAAATCTAAAGCTGAGGTTAAGTAAGAAGGAGTCGTATGGCTGAGAAAAAGACGGGCGAAAACAAAGGCAATTTCGATTTTGACAGTTTTCTGGGGAAAGTAACCGTCTTTCGCTATAACTTACAAAAGGACGCAGAAATAAAAGTGAAACGCAAAACGGCAATTTCTTCTCTGGGAGCGGCTGCCGTCAACTTGTGTTCCACCCTTGATGAAAAGGGAAATGTGGGTAGTGCATCCAAACTTGTCATTGCCGAACTTGGTAATGACGCTATTCACATAAAAGCAGAGAAACGCTATCTGACTATGACAATTGTCAGCGGAGTTTCTTTCGATACTGATATGCCGAATCCGCGAAATGAGAGATGCGCTCAGATATTCACCTATTTTTATCTGGCAGATGACGATGCGGCCATTCTTGTTTCCAGGTTGTCGGTCTACCATAATGGTGATATTACAGATGGTACCATGACCTGGAATCTTTCCAGCGGCGTGGAGGGTTGTTATCCTTTCATGGAAAATCTAATAGATCGTTTCATTTTTAATCTGAATCTTGTCTGGCGCAATGAAAAAGAACTGCCCGAGCACGTTTTCAAAGTGCCTGTTGATGACGGAGAAATCCACATCGAGCATTTAAGACAAACTTCCGGTCAGTTTTGCGTCAAATAACAATTACGAAAAAGATTTCCTGTAGCGGATTTTGGACAGTCTTTGTTCGATACTTTCGGCTTCGGCCACTCGTTTAATCGAGCGCAAAAGCTGGCTGTAATTTTCCAGGCACATGAGAACTTTAGGATGTTCCTCTCCCAGGGCGTTTTCCCAAATTTCCAGAGTTCTTATGAACAAGGACTCGGCTCGGTTGTACTTCTCATGTTGAAAATACAAGCAAGCTAGACTGTTCATGCTCTCCGCCACCATAGGATGTTCCGGGCTAAGGATCTTTTCTCTTATTCCCAGTGCTCGGCGCAAAAGATTCTCCGCTTTTTCAAAACTGTCGGCATCCAGGTAAAGAGTGGCCATGTCACTTAATATGGTGGCAATCTTGGGGTGCTGCTTTCCATTATTGTTTTCGTGAATGGTCAAGACTTGTTTAAAAGCGTCTTCCGCTTGCCTGGTCGAACCCAGTACTGTATAGAGTTTAGCCAGGTTGTAAAAGAGCTCACCTGTTTCCAGCGCGTTTTCACCGCCGTATCTTTTGCTTATTTCGATAGCCCTTAGATACAAAGGTTCCGCCTCTTTGAATTTGCCGGTATTGCGGTAAACCTCGGCCAGATTGTTGACTGCCGTGGCCAGTGCCGGATGTTCAAATCCGAAAACCTTCTCCTGGATACGCAGGGCTTTGACAAGATGTGGTTCAGCTTCTATAAGCTTGGATTGAGCCAGCAAAACCATGGCCAAATTATTCATGGACGACCCTATCTCTGGATGGTCAACTGCCAGAGTCCGTTCTCGAATTGATAGGGCGCGCTCAAGAAAAGTCTCAGCCTCTCCGAAGCGGCTGTCGTAATATAGCAATAGCCCCAGAGAAGTTAAATAATCAGCCAACTCTGGGCTTTCATTTCCCAAAGAATTCTCCATCTCCGGCAGGAGAGCTAGTAAAACTTCAAGCTTGTCTTCCATTTATTAGTATCAAAAATAAGCTGATATTTTGAGCTTATCATGAACTTGTGCCCAGTATGCCGGACCGAAATTCTTGTTACATTATTTGTCGGATCTGTCCTGAAGCCCCGCATTTTTTGCTCTGATAACCGCCTGAGCGGCGGCAAGACGAGCGATTGGAACTCTGTAGGGTGAGCAGCTGACATAATTCAGACCGATGCTATGGGCAAAAGCGATTGATAAGGGCTCACCGCCATGTTCACCACAGATGCCAAGCTTAATTTGTGGTTTTATCCGCCGTCCGTACTCGCAGGCGATTTTCATCAATCTGCCTACTCCATCTTCGTCCAGAACTTCAAAAGGATTTTGGGTCAATATTTTTCTGCTTTGCTTATCCGGACTTTCAAGCCCCTCAAGATAGAGCTGCAAAAATTTTCCTTCTGCATCGTCGCGTGAAAAACCGAATGTCATTTGAGTCAAGTCATTGGTGCCAAAACTGAAGAAATCCGCATGTTCGGCAATTTGATCCGCTGTAATACAGGCTCTGGGTAATTCAATCATTGTGCCGAAAGTATAATTGACTTTGTTCTGTTCTTGACCGGCAAAAATCTCTTGAGCAATTGACTCCAGTCTGTCTTTAGCCAGTTTCAATTCAGAGGCACTGGAAACAAGCGGTATCATTATTTCGGGTTGAGGGTTGTGTCCCTCTTTATGTGCTTTGAGGGCTGCATTTAAAATGGCTCTGATCTGCATTTCCATTATTTCAGGATAAATCAATCCCAGACGGCAACCACGCAGACCCATCATAGGATTGGATTCATGCAAGTCTTTGACTCGGGCAAGCAGTATTTCTTTTTCACGCAATGCCGGACCGCTTTCTTTGCGGGCTTTCATAGCAGAAACTTCAGCTATGAGATTGTCCAATTTAGGCAGAAACTCATGTAATGGTGGATCCAGTAATCGAATGGTGACAGGCAAACCGCTCATTGCCTCGAATATTCCTTCAAAATCAGCTTCCTGCATAGGTAAAAGTTTTGCCAGCGCATTAAGTCGATCTTGTTTATCTGAGGCCAGAATCATTGCTTTGACAAACGGCAATCTGTCTTGTGCCATAAACATATGTTCGGTGCGGCACAACCCTATTCCCTGAGCGCCGAAGTTACGGGCTATGCGAGCGTCTTCAGGAGTGTCGGCATTTGTTCTTATGGACAGAGTCCGCACAGCATCGGCATAACCAAGCAATTTGGTGAAATCATCCAGAATGACCGGATCTTCTGTTTCAATTGCGTTTTCATAAACTTCGCCTGTAGAGCCGTCGATTGAGATTATTTGCCCTTCTTTGAACAGTTTACCCTGAGCTTGAAACTCATTTTCATTCTGGTTAATAGATAAAGATTCGCATCCCACCACGCATGGTTTGCCCATTCCTCGGGCAACAACAGCAGCGTGACTGGTCATTCCACCTCTGCTTGTGACCACCCCCTGAGCGGCAACAATGCCGTGAATGTCGTCAGGACATGTTTCCACCCGCACCAGGATGACCTTTTCTCCTTTTGAAGCAAGGGATTCGGCAAGATCAGGATCAAAAACTATTTTGCCGATGGCAGCACCGGGGGAAGCATTCAAACCTGTAGCTATTAGCCTGTTTTCTTTTTTGGCTTTTTCTTTTTCCTTACTTTTAAAGCTGGGCAGAAGCAATTGATTCAGTTGATTTGGATCTATGCGAATGATGGCTTCCTGTGTATCAATTATTTTTTCGTTGCATAAATCTACCGCTACTTTTAGAGCACTGCGGGCGGTTCGCTTACCCTGTCGTGTTTGCAATATGAAAAGTTTTCCCTGCTCAACAGTAAATTCGATGTCCTGCATATCTTTGTAATGCTTCTCAAGCCTTTCCACTGTTGATACCAGTTCCTCGTAAACTTGAGGCATTTCATTTTTCATTACTTCAATTGACTTGGGTGTGCGTATGCCCGCCACTACGTCTTCGCCTTGAGCATTAATCAAATATTCGCCATAGAGCTTATTTTCTCCTGTGCTTGGATTACGTGTGAAACAAACTCCGGTGGCCGAATTGTTGTCATAGTTTCCGAAAACCATAGACTGGATGTTTACCGCTGTTCCCAGATTGTGGTCGATTTTATTGAGTTTGCGATAATAAACTGCCCGACTGTTGTTCCAGGAGCGAAAAACAGCTTCGGTAGCTCCTTTGAGTTGAACACGCACGTCCTGCGGGAATTCGGTTTTTGTCTTCTCTTTGACTGTCGCTTTGAACTTGGCGGTTATTTCTTTGAGATGCTCGGCTTTTAAATCAATGTCCTCTTTTATTGAAAGTGATTTTTTCTTTTCAGAAATGATGTGTTCGAATATTTCCTTATCTAGACCGAGCACCACATTCGAATACATTTGAATGAATCGTCTGTAACTGTCCCAGGCAAAATGAGGAGTGGATGTTTGCTGGGCCATTGATTCTGTGGTGGTGTCGTTCAGACCTAGATTTAAAATTGTGTCCATCATTCCTGGCATT
>CAZEQP010000126.1:0-7588 GCA_964514345.1 uncultured Candidatus Obscuribacterales bacterium | reverse complement strand
GTCAAACTGAGCGCGCGCGAGCGTAAAGTGCTCGAGCTTGTGGCGCAGGGTTTCAGCAATAAAGAAATCGCCAATTCACTTTCATTGAGCGTACGCACAGTTGAAACATACAAAGCAAGATCAATGACCAAACTTGGCTTCACAAGCCGATCCGAGATTGTAAGATATGCGTTGAAACAAGGCTGGTTAGCCTCTGAATAGAGTATTCAGGGGCTTTTCCCGGACAAAATAAACTAGCTATTCCTGACAGTCGATTTAGTTATATTGCTTCATACTGGAAAATAGCCTAAGTGATCACAGACATAATGCATGAGCTGGATGTCACCGCCGACGATCATATTTCATTTACTGAACTTCAAGGCGCCATCTATTTCGTCAACAACAGGGCTCTCTAACATGGAAGCAACATATCCTATCATCGGCTCCGAATTATTGAGTGAAGCTTTGCTTGACTGCATTCAAGAGCCCCTTTTGGTTATTGATCAAAAAGGAAAAATAGTTCGCGCCAGTTCATATGCACTATCACTTTTGCAATACCAGCGCACTGAAATTGAAGGAAAAACAATAGATCTCTTTTTTGGATCCGGAGGAAGCAACACAATTGATGACCATATTAAAAGTCAGGTGTCATCAGGCTTTGTTCATTTAACTGCAAAGCGCAAAGACAAATCCATTTTTCCTGTTGTGGTAATCATAAATCAAGTTGTCACCGCTTCCGGTACTATTTGTCTGTTGCAAATAAAATGCAAATTTGAAAATCTCAACTCAATCTATTCCTGGCAGGATTCACTCTTGAATCTGGTGCAAAAATTTCTTGGTGCGCTCAAAACACCTGTGGCAAAAGCAAACTTAATTCTTTCGCTTTTGCATGATGGGGACGTGGGAGAACTTAATTCCAAACAGATAGAAGTAGTCCAGTCCCTCATGGACACCAACGAAACCACAGTGCGCATGATTGAAAAAATCGAGAAACTTCTTGTCACCGCCAACAAATCAGACTTGCCGATGAGCACCGAAAATTAGTTAAATCAGGAACCATATCTTTCAATTTGCGTCTATCAGGCATCATTTCTATGCCTGGAGATATTGACCATGCAAACTGCTGACGTATAACTTTCGATTAAAAGCTTCAATTTGTTATTTCGAAATTTCTTGCACCACTTCAGCAGCCTTTGCTGGATCATGAAGTCTGGTCATAATATCGGCTTGCGAAATAATTCCCACTGGATGGTTATTTTTGTCCACCACAATTAAAGGACCTATATTATTCTTTTTCATGGCAATAGCCACGTCAATCACTTTGGCGTTTTGATCAACACAACGCGGGTTCGATGTCATTATGTTTGCGCATGTAGTCATAATTCTTCTTCTATCATTTGCAAGGGATGACGGAGCATGAAAAACATAGTTCCAATTTACTTATTTGTGAAAACGTTAAAACTAGGCGCTTGCTTCGCTGTATTCGGCTTGATACAAGTCCAGACGCTCGGCTATGGAATAAATAAAATCCATGCCGATATCATAGGCGGTTCCGTTTGCTGCCACAGCCAGTCCGTCTCCGCAAATTATTTTGTCCAGCATATTGCTGAATGCAGGCATGCGGCCTAGGTGCGATTCACCCACCACCCTTGCCCCATCGCCTGAGGCACCGATGACTCTGTGATGCATAAAAGCGTCGCTAATAAAATCCACGGCAAGCGAGTCTTTCTTCAGATTCTCGGCGCAGACTTTTCCGCAAGGCACATATACAGCATCAAAATCACGCGCACGTACAATAGCAATAGAACGTTCGCCCCGCAGGAAATCTCCCTCCTGGCTGCGCACCATCCCCAGCTTAGGAGTTACCAGAACGGGCTTGGCACCGTTTTCGATCAACAAATCAAGGATGACATTAACATCTTTTGTTGAGTACCCATCAGCAATTAGCACTGCCACTTTGGGTTTTTTAGTTTTGAATAAAACAGAGGCAATATTTTCAGGCACAGAAATACTCTCTTTCGAAGGAGCTTCGATTATTATGGCGATAATATGAATACTAGGTTAAATCGCCTGGCAGGATTGTCGTGCAGCAGTGTACAATTTTGTCCGGGCGAACACCGACATCACCTGAATCTGTCATCAGGCTTCAATAAGGCAAATTGGAGCAAAATAAATTATTCAATTATTTCACTTTTTGTTTCAGTGCTTCCCAATTGTTGGTTGGATGAGCTTGTTGCCTCAGGAGCGACGATATCGCCTGTTCTTCCAATATTCATTTTCTGACCGGCAAACTGATTGTGATCATGACTGTTATTGATATAAATCGCTCCCACAATGACTAATGCCGAAACAAACAAAAGAATTGTAGTAGCTCGAGATCTCATAAAATCATTCCTTATAGATGGCTACTTTAAGGTTTAGCTTAAACCGCGACTTTAATGCCGTTTCGGCTCAATAATTCACCTCAATTTTGCGACCCCAGCGTCTCTGGTATTGATCCTTGAATCGCTCAATGGACGCTTGATCCAGATATTCACAATGACTGACATCGATAATACATAACACCGGCAGAGAGAGAAGTCCTTTCAAATCCTCTTCGTTAATGTCTGTATCTCTCAGTGTGAGCACTGAAAGAGTTTTTTTTCTGGCGATACATGTCATTACTTTGCCGCTTAAATTGTGGACTCCGCACAACGACAATGAAGTGAGCTTTTTCATATTTTCTAAGTCTTGAAAGGAGTCTGGGTCAATCTCACCTTCAAGAAATACGAATAATTCCAATTTATCCATACTGGTTATTGCCTTCATCTGTTCTTTGCTCAAGACAGGACTCTTAATACGCAAAGAGTACAGATTTGACCTGATTAAAGAACGCAATGATTGGGGATCGATTGAAGCGTTGTCTTTGAGCTCCAATTCTTTTAAATTTGGATATTGTTTGAGCATGACGCCGAGATCACCTGTGATTGGCATCAAATGCAATGTCACACCTTCCAAATTTTTACTGGCGCCGACAGGCTTCAAACAATCAGTAGTCAAAAATTTGCTTTTGAATTCAAGAAAATGCGGTACATTCAAATTTTTCATCACAGAAAGATCTTCCATATTCATCTTTCTGGATCCTAGCTCAAGCGTATAAAAGCGCATGTCGCTTATATGGCTCAGTCCTTTCCCGCTTATAAAATCAGAAAAGATATGCAATGAGCGTAATTTAGGAATTTGCTTAACATATTTCAAATTTTCGTCTTTCAAATTTGTGTGATTCAGTGAAAGCTCTATCACTTCTGAATCAGTCAGGTATTTCAAACCGCTTCCGTCTATATTTGTTTCATCCAGATTGAGCTTACACATTTTCTTTCCACTAAGAATTTTCAAGTCTGCATCAGTGACATTCGGCATCGCCCTGACATCAACCATGGCTGAGTCTTTCCGCTTAGAAAATATGAACTGAGAATCCTTACTCGCTTCATCTCCCATGAATTGTCCGGCAGCGTACATGATTTCTATTTTGCTGTTTACTTTTGTTTCTGGTATCTGTTTTCGATAAATTATATCTCTGACTATGAAAACTAAACCACCAATCAATAGCAGACCCAATGTCGAAAGAGACAATTTGACAATCAGTTTTTTCTTGCGCTCTCTTTCTTCTTTTTCACTATCGTCCTGAACAGTGACTGTCTGCTCTTTAGAATAGAGAAGTTCCTGTTGAATTTCTTCAAGCTTTTTCAAAACATCTTTTGCACTGGCAGTACGCTTTTCCGGCTCTTTTTGCAAACAATGGCTGATTAGCGTTTCCAATGCAGGAGGGAATTTACCGTATGCAGATAAAAGTGGTGCCGGAGTACTTCTGTGCATGGCAAAAGTTTCAACCACTGATGCCCCTCTCAGCGGCGGCTCTCCAGTCAGCATCTCAAACAACATACAGCCGAAACTATAAATGTCCGCCGCCGGACCCACATTTTCGCCCTGAATTTGCTCCGGGCTCATATATAAAGGACTGCCCAGTATGCTTCCGGCCTCGGTAAGATCTCCTTTTCTGCTTTCCATATCATAGCGGGCTACACCAAAATCAAGAAGCTTGGTAAAAATAGCGTCGCTTCGCGATTTCAAAAGGAGTACATTTGCCGGTTTCAAATCTCTATGCACAATGCCGTGCTGGTGGGCGTATGCCAGTGCACCACAAACTTGAATAGCGACTTCAAGAGCCGATTCAATACTGAGAGCACCGTTTGTTCTTAGAAATTCCGCCAGGTCCTGTCCCTGCAAATATTCCATCACCATATACGGTGTACCTTCTGCAGTCTGTCCGAAATTATCGATACGGCAAATATGCGGATGATTCAATTTGCCGGCTGCGATTGCCTCTCGTTGAAGTCTGGCTGCAGTTGTTCCGTCTGCGTCTTTCAGTAAGACTTTTATAGCAAACTCTTTATTCAGTAGCGGATCAAGAACCTTGTAAACTGTGCCCATGCCGCCTGTGCCGATTGTTTCCAGCACCTCGTACCGGTCGGCGATTTTTTCAGGTTTGTTCTCTTTTTTCACTTATCAAAACAACTCTAATAAGCTATCTCAAGGTCACGACCCCAGCACGACTTGTATTCGGCTCTGAAAGATTCAATCATATCGCTTTCCAGAAGGAAACAATCATGCAAATTAAGATAGCGAAGTCCAGGATGTTTTAAAAGAGTTTTCAGATTTTCTTCGCTAAAATCACTTTTCACAATTTCAAGATCTGTGATCCGCTTATTCTTACTGATATCTTCCATAGTCTTATTGCTGAATTTCTTGATATTCATCATGTTAAGCACACCAAGACTCTGCATGTCTTTTAGACCGGCAAAGTTTTCGCCCTCGAATTCAACATTGTTAAAACATAATCGTTTCACTTTTTGAATGGAGGTTATAGCCTTAAATTGTTCAGCGCTGACCTTCATATTCACAAAGCTCAAATTATTCACAGTTGAGTTTGAAAGTGATTTTATGGATTCACTTTCAAGCAACAGCGGTTCCTGAAATATTAGCGCAAACAGCTTGGGAATTTCAGACAGCGCCCCTGACAAATCGCCCTTTATAGCCATACCGTCTAAAGTTAAAGTGTGCAATTTCTTTGGTTTATTCAGGTTTTTCAAACAATCAGCCGTTAAATTTTTACCTCCTATATGCAAGTATTGAAGATTTACCAGTTTGTTGAAATTTGAAATGGCACCATTGGTTATATTGTCAGAATCTACCGTGAGAAAAGTAAGTCCGCTTAAACCGGATAAAGGCTTGATACCTTCATCAGTTAATAAATCCGATTTCAAATTGAGGGTTCTCAATTTTTTTAGTTCGGTTAAATAATGGGTATTTTCATCAGTAACACGGGTCAACCCCAGTGACAAATTCTGGAGACCTGAATCAAGAACATATTGCAAACCGCTTCCGTCAATTGGTGTTCCATCCATACAGAGTCTGTACATTTTGCGCCCTTTCAACACTTTCATATCTTGATCCGTGACAGTTGGAACAGCTCTTAATGAAGCACCGCGACTTTGGTCACGTTCGGGAGGAAATAGATCTCTTGCATTTCGCGCGTCGCCGAAAAACACTTCAGGAACGTCCTCCATTGCGCATTTGCGCAGGACTTTTGTTTCAGGAATAGCTTTGCGGGTGCATATGTCTTTTATGATAAACCCGAGACTCAGAGCTGCCAGAGTACCGACCGTAATGGTAGAAAGAAGAATTGTTCTCTTTTTCCTTTTTTCTTTCAGCTCGGCGTCTTCACTATTAAATGATGTCGAAGTGGTGACCGGATTCAAAAAGTCATGCTGAATCTTTTCCAGACGTGTTAGGACCTCACCAGCATTTTTGGGACGATTGTCGGGATCTTTTGCCAGACACTCACTTATTAGAGAAACTAACGATTCAGGAAAATTACCATAATTTGAAAGCGATGGCGCTTCTGCATTTTTGTGCAAAGCAAAAGTTTCGACAATAGAATTGCCTTTGAGCGGAGGCTCACCTGTAAACATTTCAAAAAGCATACAGCCGAAACTATAAATATCTGATGGCGGTCCGACTTCTTCGCCTTTGATTTGTTCCGGACTCATATAAAGCGGGCTGCCGATAATTGCTCCGGCTTGAGTAAGATCACCTTTTTGAGATTCCAAACTGGCTACGCCAAAATCAAGCAGTTTAGTGAAAACAGCGTCATTTTTGGAATTGAGCAAAAGGACGTTGGCAGGCTTTAAATCCCGATGAACAATTCCGTTTTTATGAGCGTATGAAAGAGCACCACAAACCTGGATACCTATTTCAAGCGCACTTTCAAGACGTAATGCGCCGCTGCTTTTTATTTGCGAAGCAAGGTCCTGACCTTTCAGATATTCCATCACCATATACGGTGAGCCGTCAGCTGTCTGTCCAAAATTATCGATGCGACAGATATGCGGATGGTTTAACTTTCCAGCCGCCATGGCTTCGCGCTGCAACCTGGCTGCAGTATTACCGTCTGAGTTGCGCTTTAAAATCTTAACCGCCACTTCTTTGTTGAGCAGCGGGTCCATCGCTTTATAAACTGTGCCCACACCACCTGAACCGATAGTATCGATTACCTCGTATCGGTCCGCTATTTTTTCAGGCTGTCCTTTGGTCTCCACTTATAGAATTGTACTTGAAATGGGTCTTCAGGTGATACTTATTCCTGATCCAGGATGAAATTCAGCCTTCGCGAGTATTTATCGGCTTCTTCATAGTTTTTGTTGTACATTTCCAGGCTAATTAATTTGTCCAGGGTTTCAGCCTTATCCTGCCAGCTATCTTCGGCTAAAAACCTTGCCACCAGGCGCTTTGAACCATTTATTAAGAGTCTTTTTTCTGAGCCATAACAGAAAAAAAGAACCGGCACAGTAAATGTGATTTGCAAGACCATAAGCAGGCAAGATTTAAACAACAGATCCCAGAAGTCCCCCTCTGGAAGCAACCATACTAGCCATGGCAAAAAGCTCAAGAACAATGCATGAAACAAAAGCAGTCCACCGGCAAGGGATCTGAATTTGCGCGCCAGGTGACTGTACGGATAGACTTTGCTTATGATGTGCTTTGCTTTGCAAGTCAAAAGGTTGGTCTTCTCTTTGTTGTAATGATTGATATAAAGAATCAAAGACGCATTTAGAATAAAGTAGAAACCATAGAGTGGAATGCCGAAAATTGAGAACGGAACAATCAGCATAAAAACGAAAAAGTTCAAGCAGATGAGTATCTCTGCAAAGCTTAGTCGCATAAGCATTCTCCGGTTTGATATGTGTTAAAGCTGGTAATAGTAACCTCTTGAGTGTACGATAGGAAAAGCCAGACCGCATCAGTAAGTCCCCCACTGAGATCGCAAGATTTAATGCCGGATAAAGACCCCCTTAATTCGCTTTTTCTTTCCTATCCCTGCCCTATTTCCTGGGACACGATGGATGGCAACGAGCGTGAGCGACTATGTCGGCAATGCGACAAGAAGGTGTTTAATATTTCAGACATGACTGAGTCTGAAGCGAACGCTTTTTTGAGTGAACGCAATGGCAATGATCTGGACTTCCCCCGAATAACCGGACACCTCTCGTAGAAAATTGCTCCTTATGAG